>NZ_BAAGZJ010000016.1:0-109590 GCF_054778635.1 Nocardiopsis nanhaiensis | reverse complement strand
AGCGGGTCAAGGTGGAGCGCCGTTGACGCGCGAAGCGCTCGATGGCGACGACCTTGAGGCGCGCAGCGGAGACGGCCACAATCGGGCGGCGGGAAAGGAGGACACCCCAGCCAACAGGGCAACCCCAGGATCGCCTACATGCTCGAACACGGCGCGCTCCCGCAGTGGATGAAGGTCGTCCGACAACAGCGGGAACAGGCTGAACGGACCCCCAGCGCACCCGAGACTCCCAGTGCGCTCGGGTCAGACCCTCCGGTCGCGACCCGCCCAGAAGGCGACCACCGTCTGTGCCAGGGCCAACCCGCCCACCAGAACCAACACCAGGTCCGGGGACCCCGTGATCTGGATGAGGGCACCTGCCGCCGCGGGACCGCCCGCGGCGAGGAGGTAACCCATGGACTGGGCCATCCCCGACAGGCGGGTGGTCTCCGACTGGCTCCGGCCGCGGAGGCCGATCAGGGCGAGCGCGACCACGATCGAACTGCCCGTGCCGGTTCCGGCGAGCAGGATCCACAAGAAGCCCCACTGCGGGACCCACAGCAGACCCGCCATCGCCACCAGGATGGCCAGGCTCACCGCGAGGCAGGCCGGGCGCTGCTCGGCTCTTCGGCCCATGAGGGCGGAGACGGCCAGCCCGGCGACCACCCCGGCGATCTGGAGCGCGAACAGGTGCCAACCGGCGGTCTCCGGGGGCACGCCCCGGGCAGTTTCCACGGACGGCAGCCAGTTGATGAGGGTGAAGAAGGCGGTCGACTGCAACCCCATGAACGCGGTGACCTGCCAGGCGGTCGCCGAGCGCCACACCGAGCCGGTGGGTTCGCTGGGGGTGCCGGTAGCGGAAGGGGCGGGCACGGCGGCTGGAATCCAGTGGGACCGGGCCGCCCAGAGCAGAAATGCGACCACCACCGGAACCGCCCACAGGCCGAGCGAGATCCGCCAGCCGCCCAGGGCCGCGGCGAGCGGAACCGCCAATCCGGCGCCAACGGCGGCGAACCCGGTCATCACCGAGGTGGACACGCCGGTGAACAGGGCGATCCTCTTCGGGTGGTCGCGCCGCAGGATCACCGGCACGAGAACGTTCCCGAAGGCCACTCCGGCGCCGATCATCGCGGTGCCGATCCACAGCGCGGGCATGGCCGGGAGGGAACGGATCGCGATCCCGGCGGCCAGTACGGCCAGCGCGGCCAGGAGCACGCGGTCCACACCCCAGCGCGCGGCCGGACCGTGGACGATCGAGGAGAACAGGGCGAAGCCCAGCAGGGGGAGTGCGGTCAGCAACCCCAATGCGCCGTCGGACAGTCCGGTGGTGGCGCCGATCTGTTCCAGGACCGGACCGACAGTGGTCAGGGCGGGGCGCAGGCAGGAGGCCACCAAGAGCAGCGCGCCCAGGGCGAGGAGGGCCCGGGGCCAGGTTCTGGGAGGGGCTACCACCGTGTCGTTCACGCCGTTCCGTTCCGACCGTCGCCGTCGACCACGGCGCTGATGAATCCCAGCTCGTCCGCGAGGGCGATCGCGCAGGTGCGTGCGCGATCGGGTACTCCGGCCTCGATCGCCGACAGCAGCCCTTGGTGCAGGTCGGTCAGGCCCTGTTCTTCCGGGAGGGTGGTGGTGCGGCGGATGGACTCGACCACGTTCTCCCTGAGGGCGTCGTAGAGCCTGGTGAGCAGGGGGTTGCCCGCGGCCTCGACCACGGCGCGGTGGAAACGGGAGTCGGCGTCCACGTAGGCGGTGGCGTCGTCGGCGTGTTCGGCCGCGGACCGCTCGGAGAGGGCGTCGCGCATCGCCGCCAGATGTTCGTCGGTGCGCTGGCGCGCGGCGCGTTCGGCGGCGGCCACCTCCAGAACGCCGCGCACGTCCAGGACGTGTTCGAGTTCGGTGCCGCCGCCCTGCCCGAGCAGGGTCGTGAGCTCGTCGCTGGCGCGCACGTAGGTGCCGTCGCCCACGCGGGGCTCCAGCAATCCGGCCAAGGTGAGTGCGCGCAGTGCTTCGCGGACGGTTCCCCGGCTGACCCCGAGTTCCTGGGCGAGATGCTTCTCGCCGGGGATGCGGCCGTGGACTGGCCAGTCGCCGTCGGCGATGCGCTCCCGGAACCGCTTGCTGACCTGCACGACCAAGGGCTCGCCTCGGGTGGGTTGGGTGGTCGGCGCCACGGTCTCACCCCTCTAAATGTCCGACATTTACACGGAGCCTAGAGGGTGCAGCGGACCGTGCACAAGAGGCCGACCCGAACCGGGACAGCACGGAGCCCCGCCACCCCGGGACGAATCCAAGGGGTGGCGGGGCTCCGTGCACAATCTCTGCGCCCCGGCCCTACCGGGGTCCAGGACCTAGGCCTGCGGTGCGCGGCGCGGGCGCCGTCCGCGCTGTGAGGAACCCCCACGCGAGCCGCCACCGGAACCGCCTCGGTAGCCGCCGCCGCGCGGGCCGCGCTGGCGGTTCTCGCGACGGGGCTCGGCAGGCAGGGCCACCGGCACACCCGACGGCGCGCGGGCGCCGGTCACGCGGGCCAGTTCCGGGTCGTCGGCCTGGACCTGGGCGGTCTGCGCGTCGATCCGGGCGCGGTGCATCAGACGGGTCATGTCGCGCCGCTGGTTGGGCAGTACGAGCGTGACCACGTTGCCGGACTCGCCAGCGCGGGCGGTGCGCCCGCCCCGGTGCAGGTAGTCCTTGTGGTCCGTGGGCGGGTCGATGTTGACGACCAGGTCCAGGCCGTCCACGTGGATGCCGCGCGCGGCGACGTTCGTGGCGATCAGCGCGGTGACCGTGCCCTCCTTGAACTGCTTGAGGGTACGGGTGCGCTGGGGCTGGGAACGGCCGCCGTGCAGCGGGGCCGCTCGGACACCGCTGTTCAGCAGGTGCTGGGCCATCCGGTCCACGGCGTGTTTGGTGTCCAGGAACATGAGCACCTGGCCGTCCCGGGCCGCGATCTGGGTGGCGGTCGCCTGCTTCTCCGCGTGGGACACGTGCAGGACGTGGTGCTCCATGGTGGAGACCGCGCCCTCGGACGGGTCGACCGAGTGGACGACGGGGTCGTTGAGGAAGCGGCGCACCAGCTGGTCCACGTTCCGGTCCAGGGTGGCCGAGAACAGCATCCGCTGCCCGGTGGTGGGCACCTGCTCCAGGATCGCGGTGACCTGCGGCATGAAGCCCATGTCGGTCATCTGGTCGGCCTCGTCCAGGACGACGTTCTCGACCTGGTCCAGTACACAGTCGCCGCGCTCCATCAGGTCGCGCAGGCGGCCCGGGGTGGCGACGAGCAGCTCGACACCCTGACGCAGGGCGCGGGCCTGGCGGTGGATGGGCATGCCGCCCACCACGGTCGCCATGCGCACCCGCACCGATCGGGCGTAGGGCGTGAGGGAGTCGGTGACCTGCTGGGCGAGCTCGCGGGTGGGAGCGAGGACCACGGCCAGCGGGCGGTGCGCATCGGCGCTGCGGCCGTCGAGGCGGGAGAGCAACGCGAGCCCGAAGGCCAGCGTCTTGCCGGAGCCGGTCTGGCTTCGGCCGAGGACGTCCCGTCCGGCCAGTGAGTTCGGCAGCGTGGCCGCCTGGATCGCGGACGGGGTGGTCAGACCCTGGCGGGCCAGCGTCGACTTCAGCGGCGCGGACATCTCCAGGTCCTGGAAGTCGTGGACCGGGTCGAGCCCGGGGTTGACAGTGACGGGGAGCGCGAACTCTCCGCCGGAATGGCCGCCGCCGCGGCCTTGGTAGCCGCCGGAGCGGCCGCCGCGGCCCTGGTAGCCGCCGCCGCGCCGGGGTCCGTCGAAGGAACGGCGGGGGCGCTGACGGCCGTAGGGGGCGGGGCCGTTGGAGGAGCGGCCGCGGCGCTCGTTGGTGCGAGCTTGGTTCATGTGAGACCTTTCGCCGACGGCGCGTGCCGGGCGGGAAGCCCTCGGGGCTTCAAAATGAGGCACCGGATGTGCGCCGGAGGAAATACTTCGAGATCCACGGCCCGCACGGAGAACCCGGGGTCGTGGCGGATGACCGGTGCCAGTCGGAAAACGACGGCCAGAAAACCGGTCCGGTAAATCAAGAAAACGGCCAGGGGCCCGGCGCCCTGAGGGCGGGCCCCTGCCGCTTAACGAGCTTCAGCTCGGTTAGATCAGGGTGATGTTGTCGGCCTGGAGGCCCTTGGCGCCCTGGGTGACGTCGAACTCCACCGCCTGGCCGTCCGCGAGCTCGCGGTAGCCGTTGGCCTGGATCGCCGAGTAGTGGGCGAAGACGTCAGCGCCGCCGCCGTCCTGCTCGATGAAGCCGAAGCCCTTGTCGCCGTTGAACCACTTGACCTTGCCAGTCGCCATGGATGTACCTCTCGTTCGGGAGCATAGAAGAAAACCGCGGTCTGACGATTTTCCCGTCACCGCGGTGATCCCCCGAAAACGATGCAAATCCAAAACGGGAACCACGACTGCAACTCCTCTGAACCTAGCACAGGATGTTCTTGCTGTCTGAAAAATTCGGTGTGTCACAAGGCACCGCCACACGTGGTAACGAACGGGTGCGGAAATCCGTTCACCCCGGGTTTTCCGGGGAGGGCCGGGAGTACCCGGGGTGCTGTTCGTCAGTGAGCGTGTCGTTCTCCTCCACCTCGAGGTCGTCGAAGCGGGTGCTCGCGGTCCGGGGCGATCCGATCAGGTAACCGGCGCGGGCCATCGCGGAACCGCCGACCGCCGTCGTCGCGAGCTGGATGAAGACGGCGAGGCCCACCTTGATGGCGTTCTCCCACGACGGGTAGTGCAGGAACAGGCCGACCAGCACGAGCCCGGTACCCAGGGCGCCGGAGATCGTCAAGGCGTTCAGCCGGGTGTAGACGTCGGGCATCCGGATCACGCCGAGGGCCCCCACGAGGAACACCAAGGAGCCGAGGAGCATGACCGCGCCGCCGATGTCGTCGAGGTTCATCGTTTGCCTCCAGCGGTCAGACGGGCCAGCGAGATGGCGGCGAGGAGCCCCACCAGGGTGGCGACCAGGACCACGTCGACGAGCAGCGAGCTCGGCAGCAGGGCACCCAGCAGGGCGATCAGGCTCACGAACCCGTAGAAGACCAGGTCGGACCCGGCGCCCCGGTCGGCGCCCGTGGGGCCGAGCAGGACTCGGTAGACGGCGATGATCATGGCCGCGATGATGACGACCATGGCCATACCGGCGAAGCTCACCAGCGTTTCCCCCCTTCGTCTCGTTCCAGGTCCTCAGGACGTGGCGGGACCCCCTTCGGCCGGGTCGCCCTCAGTACCTGGTCCTCCATCAGGTGGACCTCGTGCAGGACTGTCCTGTGGTCCCGGGCGAACACGGCGTGCACCCACACCGTCGCCGGATCGTGGCGCGCGGCCACGGTGATGGACCCGGGTGCGAGCGAGATGAGGTTGGCCATGACGCTGATCTCGAAGTCGGTCCGGCAGCGCAGGGGCACCTCGACGAACGCCGGGGTCACCGAACTGCCCGGGGTGAGGATCTCCCACCCCACTCGGAGTGATCCGGCCACGAGGTCGTAGACCAGGTAGACGGGGAGCCACAGCATCCCCAGGAGCCAGACCAGAACGCTTTTCACGGTCATCGAAGCACCGCCTCGACGTAGGTGGACGTGTCCAGGAGGTTGGCGGCCGCCTGCCCGCTCAGGTCCAGCAGTACCTGGGCGCCCAGCCCGATGCACAGGGTCAGTGCGGCCAGCACCAGGCCGGGGAGCAGCAGGGCCGGCCGAACCCGGGGCGGGTCTTCCGTCCGGGTCTCGGTCGCGGTGCCGGTACCGCCGGTGCCCTGCGCTGGGACGTCGCCCCGGACACCCTCGGACCCGTTCTCCTCTGCCTTCTCCTCGGGCGGTTTTCCCCAGAACACGCTGCCCCAGATCTTCAGCATGGACATGAGGGTGAAGAGGCTGACCGCGACGGCTACCAAGGCCGCCGCCCACTCACCGGCCTGGAACGAACCCGCGACCAGGGTGAGCTTGGCGACGAAGCCGGAGAAGGGTGGGAGCCCTGCCAGGGACAGTGCCGCGGCCATGAACACCAGGGCGAGGAGGGGTTCTCGTCTGGCGATGCCGCCGAGCCGGTCCAGTGCTCCGGTGCCGTGGGTGTGTTCGATGGCGCCGGTGGATAGGAACAGCGAGGCCTTCACGATCATGTGGTGGATCAGGTAGAAGATGCCCGCCATGAGCCCGAGCTGGGTGAAGAGCGCGACGCCCAGCAGGATGTACCCGATCTGGCTGATCATGTGGAACACCAGGATCGACCGCGTCGTGTTCTCGCCCACGGCACCGAGCACCCCGATCACCATGGTCAGTGAGAACGCGAGCACCCCGATCCACAGGAACCGTGAGTCGCCGTCGAAGGCGAGTGCGTACAGGCGGTAGATCGCGTAGATCGCCACCTTGGTGTGCAGCCCGGAGAACAGGGCGGTCACAGCGACCGACGTGCCTGTGTACGTACGGGTCAGCCAGCCGTGCACGGGCACGACTGCGGCCTTGACCGACAGCGCGAGGATGACCACGCCCATGCCGACCGCCACCATCGGCGACTCCTTGGCCGCACCGGCCAGCTCACCCAGGTGCACGGTCCCGGCGGCGCCGTAGACCAGGGCCACACCCGCGAGGAAGATCGTGGACGTCAGCAGGTTGAGCATCACGTAGATGCGCCCGGCCCCGATCCGCCCGGTCGAGCCCAGCATGGTGAGCAGCCCGTAGGCGGGCAGCAGCATGACCTCGATGAACACGAACAGGTTGAACAGGTCGCCGGTCATCAGGGCCCCGGAGACACCGGCGGACAGGACCAGCACCAGCGCCCGGAAGTAGGAGGCCCGGTCGTCCCCGACGGCGATGGAGAAGGCACCGCACACCAGGACCAGGAGCGACGTGGTCCAGAGCATCAGCGCGCTGAGGGTGTCCACGACCAGGGGGATGGCGACCCCGTCCGGCCACAGGGCCACGTTGTGGGCGAGGATCTCCCCGTCCCGGGTGATCCACAGCAGACCGGTGCTCGCCGCCAGGCCCAGCGCGCTGGGGGCGAGCATCAGTGTGCGGGAGAACCAGGTCGGCAGGGGAAGGAGGACCAGGACGGCCGCGACGGCCAGGGGCACGGCGACCAGGAGGGAAAGGAGCGCGGTCGTCATGAGGCGTCCTCGGTCTCGTCGTCGGCCTTGGTGGCGGCCAGCGTGAGCAGGTAGATCGTGATCGAGAAGGCGATGACGATCGCGGTCAGCACGAAGGCCTGCGGCAGCGGGTCGGCGGCGTCCTCCGGCCGGGTGTAGCCCAGGAGGGGTTGGTTGCGCTGGTAGGCACCGCCCGCGGACATGAGCATGAGGTTCACCCCGTGTCCCAGGAGCACGAAGCCCAGGACGATCCGGACCGTGCCCCTCTGGAGGATCAGGAAGACCGCGCCGGCGATCAGGACACCGACGGTGAGCGGGAGGGTCATCGTGTGTCTCCGTTCTCCTCGTTCCTGTGCGGCGGCTCCGGTTCCTCGGGCGGTCCCGCCGCCCTACGCGGTGACCCTGGCCCGGACGGTCCGGCCGCGCCGACTGCCCCTGCCACGGTGATGGTCGGAGGCTGGTCCGCCGTAGGCTGCATGGTTCCGACCGTGGAGTCGCCCGGTGCGGTCTCATCCATGCCGAGTTGGTTGAGGGCGGTCAGTACGACGCCGACGACGCCCAGATAGACGCCGACGTCGAACACCAGCGCAGTGGTGAAGTGGTACTCCTCGCTGCTCCAGGGCAGCGGGATGTAGGAGTCCAACGGGCGCAGGAACGATCCGTCCAGGAAGCCGAGAAGACCCGAGACGAGGGCGATGGCGACACCGCCGCCGATGATCCTGGGATAGGAGAGGTGGATCCGGGCGACCGAAGCGCTGGGTGCCGCCAGGTACACCAGGGCGAAGCCCGCCCCGCCGACCAGGCCGGCGATGAACCCGCCACCGGTGTCGGTGTGGCCGCGCAGCATCAGCGTCAGCGACCAGAACACGATCAGCGGCAGCAGGACGAATGCCACGGAGCGCATGATCAGAGTGTTGTTGTCCGCGTCGAAGACGGCGCTCGACCGGCCGACGACGATCTTGCGGTCCTTGTGCGGGGGCAGCAGGCCGCTGGAGTTGAGTACAGCGATGATGATCAGCCCGGCCACCCCCAGGACCACCAGTTCGCCCAGGGTGTCCAGGGCCCGGTAGTCCACCAGGATCGTGTTGACCACGTTGGTGCCGCCGGTGTCCTCCTCGGAGTTCTCCAGGAAGTAGTCCGCGGCGGCGGAGCGTTCCCTGCGCCCGGTCAGGAAGTAGGTTCCCAGCGCCGCCGAAGCACCGGCTGCGACAGCGACGAGACCGGTGACCGCCACTCTGGCCGGGGGCATCTTCTGGAACCGGCGGGGCCGGCGCCGGAGCGCCAGGACGGCGATCACCACGGTGAGGATCTCGACGACCAGCTGGGTGAGGGCCACGTCGAAGGCCCCCAGCATGAAGAGCCACAGCGCGACGGTGAACCCGCCGACGCCGACCAGGACCAGACCGGCCATCCTCGAGCGGGTCGCGACGGCGCCGAGAACGGCGGTGACCGCGAGTGCGACCAGCAACCAGTCGTACGGGTTGGTGGTGGCATCGGGCTGCTCGGGCACGTCCAAGCCGACCAGCGACACCGTGGCGCCGAGGGCGACGACCAACAGGATCGGCATGGCCAGGTGGCGCGTGGGCCCGTCGGAGCGGGTCAGGTCCCCGGTGCGGCGACCCAGGTCGATGACGCCCTGGTGGAGGGTCTCGAACACGTTGACGCCCTCCACAGGGAGGAGCCTGCGCCCGGCCAGGCGGTCCCCTGAGGCGGTCCACCACACCAGCAGCGCACCCAGGGCGAGCGCGGCCAGCGACATGAACAGATCCGGGCTGAGGCCGTGCCACAGGGTCAGGTCGGCTTCGGCGGCCTGACCGGTGGCGTCTTCGGCGACCTCCTCCGCCACGGGGTTCAGGACCGGGACGCCCAGCCCCAGCGCGAGCCCGGTGGCCCCCGCGGCCGCGGGGGCTCCGTAGAAGGCCAGCCCGGCTTCCTTGGGCGAGAGGTCCGGCTGGTGCGGTCGGCCCCAGAACGCGCCGTGGACGAAGCGGTAGGAGTAGGCGACGGTGAAGACGGAGGCGACCACGGCCGCACCGCCGGCGACCACACCGGTCCACTCGGGCCCGGGCGCCTCCAAGAGCCCCTTGAACACGTTCTCCTTGCTGACGAAGCCCAGCAGCGGTGGCACCCCGGCCATGGACAGTACCGCCAGGACGGAGACGGCGGCCGTGATCGGCATCCTCTTGCGCAGGCCGCCCAGCTCGCGCAGGTCGCGGGTGCCGGTCTGGTGGTCCACTACCCCGACCACCATGAAAAGCGCGGACTTGAACAGCGAGTGCGCGAAAACGTGCACGGCGGCGCCGATGAGGGCGGCGTCGTTGCCCACGCCGATCGCAGCCACCATGAGGCCGAGCTGGCTGACAGTGGAGTGGGCTGCCAGCTTCTTGAGGTCGTACTGCTGCAGGGCGAAGACCGCGCCGATGATCGCCGTGACCAGGCCGACGGGGATGAGGAGGGAGTTCCACAGCGGGAGTTCGGCGAAGGCGGGGCTGAACCGCATCAGCAGGAAGATGCCCGCCTTGACCATCGCGGCCGCGTGCAGGTAGGCGCTCACCGGAGTGCTCGCCGCCATGGCGTCGGGGAGCCAGTAGTGGAACGGGAACTGCGCGGACTTGGTGAAGGCGGCCAGGATCACCAGGGCCGCGACCCCGGAGGCGAACTCCGGATCCTCGCCCCACACCGGGTCGGCCAGGATCACGCTCAGCTGGGTGGTGCCCGCGTGCAGGGCCATGAGTACCACCGCGGTCATCAGCGCCAGTCCGCCCACGACGGTGAGCAGGAAGGTGCGGATCGCGGGGCGGCTGCCGGAGGGGCCGGACAGGCCGATCAGGTAGAACGACGCGATCGTGGTGAGTTCCCAGAACACGAAGAGCAGCACCACGTCGTCGGCGAGGACCAGGCCGGTCATCGCGAACGCGAAGAAGGTCATCAGCGCGTAGAAGCCCAGCCTGGGGCCGACCGGGAAGTAGCGCGTCGAGTAGACCATGATGAGCCCGCCGACAGCGGTCACCAGCAGGGAGAAGAGCCAGCCGATCCCGTCCATGCGCAGGCGCAGTTCGACCCCGACCTCGGGCATCCAGGGCTGGACGAACTCGATCGTGTTCCCGGCGCCGAGGATCTGTGGGGCTTGTGCGAGGACCATCCCGGCCAGCGCCATGAGCACGACCGCGAGTGGCCATCCCGTGTCACGGCCGAGGAAGCGGTTGAGCGGGAACACGGCGAGCAGGGCGGCGGCGAGGACCAGAAGCAGTATCGGAAGTACCACGTCACCGTCATTTCAGTTTGGGGCGTCCCCCTAGTCGACACAGTGCAAAGGGGACGTCCGAGGCTGAATTGCCGTCGTTTGCAAGTTTTTTTACGAATTATTTGGGTGTGTATGTGAGCTGTTGGAGAACGGCGGCTCATCGCCGCCGGTTGGCCCCAGTCCTGCCGTCGACTGTGTCTTCCCGGCCAGAGGGCGTCGGTGGTGGTGCGGTGAAAGCGCACCGGCGTCGCCGGAAAGGACGGTAGGAGGGGCGTCAGATACCACCCGGTCACCCCGGAGTGGTCTCCCAGGCGACCTCGGGGGCCGCCAAGCCTCGTTGTACCCGGAGAATAACAAGGCCCGCACGTGTCGAAAAGCCCGCCGCACGATCGGGTGGGAATCGCCACCGCTGGCGTTCGGGAGGTTTAACCCTGCGGGCAAGAGGTGAGGGCGGCCCCCGAACCGGTGTATCCGGTGGGAGGGCCGCCCTCGACGGTGCGGAACAGGCCCGGTCAGGGGCGCTGCCCCTGGTCCGTCGGAGCCTCCTCCGACGTGGCCGCGA
This sequence comes from Nocardiopsis nanhaiensis, assembly GCF_054778635.1. Lineage (NCBI taxonomy): Bacteria > Bacillati > Actinomycetota > Actinomycetes > Streptosporangiales > Nocardiopsidaceae > Nocardiopsis > Nocardiopsis nanhaiensis. The sequence continues at coordinate 98,704 of NZ_BAAGZJ010000016.1, read as the reverse complement.
GATCGTCGAACTGCGTATTCTCGACCGGCTTCACACCGGTCAGGTATCCGGCCCGGGCGATGGCGTTGCCGCCGACCGCGGCGGTCGCCAACTGGATGAGCAACGCGAGACCGATCTTGATCGCGTTCTCCACCGACGGGTAGTGCAACAGCAGGCCGAGCAGGAGCAGGGCCGTGCCGAGGGCACCGGCGATGGTGACCCCGCTCAGCCGGGCGTAGAAGTCCCGGAGCCGGATGAGGCCGACAGAGCCGATCAGGAACACCACGGCCCCGGCGATCATGCACCCGAGTCCCACCATCTCCAACGGGCTCATCGCGTACCTCCGGTGATCAGTCGGGCCAGGGACAGTGCGGCCATGAAGCCGAGTAGGGCGCACACCAGCACGATGTCGACGACCAGATCGGTGTCCAGCCGGTAACCCAGCATGGCCACCAGGCCGACGAAGCCGAAGAAGACCACGTCAGAGGCGGCCCCCCGGTCGGCGGGCGAGGGCCCGGTCAGGATCCGGTACGCGGCGATGACCATGGCCACCACGATCGCGGCCAGACCGATGTCGATGAACTCCATCAGTTCTGTCCTCCCTCGACCAGGGTGTCCTCAGAGGAGCCCTTCCTACGGGTCACCGCCAGGATGTGGTCCTCCATCACGCGGATGTCGTTCTGGAAGGACTCCCGGTCCTCCACGTACAGCCCGTGCACCCACAGAGCGGCGGGTTCATGGCGCACGGCCACGGTCACCGTCCCCGGGGTCAGGGAGATCAGGTTGGCCAGCAGGGTGGTCTCGAAGTCCGTCCGGCAGCGGACGGGAATCTCGACGAAGGCCGGGGCCGACGCGCTCCCTGGGGTCACGATGTCCCACATGACCCGGAAGGAGGACTTGACGATCTCCCATCCCGCGTAGACGGGGAACCAGAGCAGTCGTAGTGCCCACATCAGGTTGGTCATCGTCCCAGCACCGCCTCGACGTATCCGGAAGTGTCCATCAGGCCGGCCGCGGCCTGAGCGCTCAGGCTGAGCAGGACTTGAGCTCCGAGCCCGATGCACAGGGTGGTCACGGTCAGGATCAGGCCCGGGATGAGCAGGGAGGGCCGCACCTTGGGTTGGGTACGGGTCTCGGTGACGGTGGAGCCGTTGCCTCCCACCGTCACGGGGACCTCACCGCTGTCGGATTCGGGCTCCTTACCCCAGAAGACCCCGCCCCAGATCTTGAGCATCGACATCAGCGTGATGAGGCTCACCGCGATCATCACCGCCATGGCGGTCCACTGCTGGGCATCGACGGCCGCGACGACCAGGGTGAGCTTGGCGACGAAGCCGGAGAAGGGTGGGAGCCCTGCCAGGGACAGCGCCGCGCCCATGAACACCAGGGCGAGGAGGGGTTCTCGTCTGGCGATGCCGCCGAGCCGGTCCAGTGCTCCGGTGCCGTGGGTGTGTTCGATGGCGCCGGTGGACAGGAACAGCGAGGCCTTCACGATCATGTGGTGGATCAGGTAGAAGATGCCCGCCATGAGCCCCAGCTCGGTGAAGAGCGCGACGCCCAGCAGGATGTACCCGATCTGGCTGATCATGTGGAACACCAGGATCGACCGCGTCGTGTTCTCGCCCACGGCCCCCATCACACCGATGAGCATGGTGAGGGTGAACACCACCATGCCGATCCACAGGAACTGGGCGTCGCCGTCGAAGGCGAGCGCGTACAGGCGGTAGATCGCGTAGATCGCCACCTTGGTGTGCAGGCCGGAGAAAAGTGCCGTGATGGCCGGGGACGTGGCCGGGTAGGTCCGGGCCAGCCACCCGTGTACGGGCACGACCGCGGCCTTGATCGACAGCGCGAGGATGACCACGCCCATGCCGACCGCCACCATCGGCGACTCCTGCGCCGCACCGGCGAGCTCGCCCAGGTGTACGGTTCCTGCCGCGGCGTAGACCAGGGCCACGCCCGCGAGGAAGATCGTCGAGGTGATCAGGTTGACCGTGACGTAGATCCGTCCGGCCTTCAACCGTCCCAGGGCACCGAGCATCGCCAGCAGCCCGTAGGAGGGCAGCAGCATGACCTCGATGAACACGAACATGTTGAAGAGGTCGCCGGTGATCAGGGCACCGGACACGCCCGCCGTCAGGATCAGGACCAGCGGTGAGAAGAAGGTCTGCTTGTCGTCGCCGGTGGCGATCGCGAAGGCCGAACACACCAGTGCCAGCAGGGCGGTCGTCCACAGCATCAGGGCGCTGAACACGTCCGCTACGAACGGGATCGCGATCCCGTCCTGCCACAGGCTCACGTTGTGGGCGACGACGGTGCCGTCCCGGGTGAGCCAGATCAGCCCACCGCCGGCGAGCATCGCCGCCCCGCTCGGGGCGAGCAGGATGGTCCGGCGCAGCCACAGCGGGCCGGGCAGGATGATCAGCAGCGACGCCGCCACGAGCGGTACCGCGGCGAAGAGAGGTAGCAGCGCGGGGATCATGAGGCGTCCTCGGTGTCGTCATCGCTGCCGGAGGCGGCGAGTGTCAACATGTACATCGAGATGGAGAAGGCAATGACAATCGCGGTCAGCACGAACGCCTGCGGAAGCGGGTCGCCCGCGGTCAGCTCGGTACCGAACTGGAGCAGCGGCTGGTCCCGGCGGAACACGCCGCCCGCGGACATGATCAGCAGGTTGACGGCGTTTCCGATCAGGATCAGGCCGAGAACCATGCGGACCATGCCGCGCTGGAGCATCAGGTAGACGCCGCCGGCGACCATGACGCCGATGGTGATGGCGAGGGTCATCGGTTACCTCCGGTAGTGGAGCTGTCCAGGGCCGAGACATCCGATCCGGTGTCCTGGGCCACTGATTCAGGCGGTGCTTCACCGTTCGAGCGCGAACCCCGCTCGAGCCCGAGTTCGTTGAGCGCGGTGAGCAGCACACCGACGACCGCCAGGTACACGCCGACGTCGAAGATGAGCGCTGTCGTGAAGTGGAACGATTCGCCCCAGGCCAGCGGGATGTCGGCGTGCAGCGGCCGCAGGTACGAGCCGTCGACGTAACCGAGGAAGCCCGAGAACAGGGCCACGAGGAAGCCGGCGCCGATGATCGCCGGGTAGGCCAGGCGGATCCGCGCGGCCTTGTCGCTGGACGAGGCCAGGTAGAGCAGTGCGAACGCCGAGCCCCCCACGAGACCGCCGATGAAACCGCCGCCGGGCTCGTTGTGGCCGCGGAACAGCAGGTACAGCGACCAGATGATCAGCAGCGGTACCAGGAAGCGGGCGACCGTACGCATGAGCACGGTGTTGTCGAAGGGGTTGAACGAGGCGTTCGTGGAGCTCACGACCACCTGGCGGGACGAGTGGCTGGGCAGCAGGTTGCTGGACCTGATCACCGCGATGATGATCAGGCCGGCCACACCGAGGACGATCACTTCGCCCAGGGTGTCGAAGGCCCGGTAGTCCACCAGGATCGTGTTGACCACGTTGGTGCCGCCGGTGTCCGCCGGGGCGTTGGCGAGGAAGTACTCACCGGCCGGCGAGAGCTCGCGGCGCCCCGTCATCGCGTATGCGGCCACACCGGCGGTGAGGCCGGCGCCGATCGCGATCGCCGCGGTCAGGACCGTGCGGCTCCGCTTCACCTTGTGGAAGCTGCGGGGCAGGCGGCGCAGCACCAGGACCGCGACGACCACCGTCAGGATCTCCACCAGGAGCTGGGTCAGGGCGACGTCGAAGGCGCCCAGGAAGAACAGCCACAGGGCGACCGTGAACCCTGCCACACCGATGAGGGCGAGGCCCGCCATCCGCGATCGGGTCACTACGGCGGCGCCGACCGCGACGACCATCAGGGCCACCAGCAGCCAGTCCAGGCCGAGCGAGGTCTGACCAGCCAAGGGCGGCAGGTCGAGGCCGATGACGGCGACGGACGCGGCCATCACCAGGATGAGGATGATCGGCGAACCCAGGTGGAAGGCCGGGGAGTCGGTCCGGGTCAGGTCGCCGGTCCGCTTGCCCGCCCGGATGACGCCGTCGTACAGCGACTCGAAGACCTGTACGCCGGTGACAGGGACGAGGACGCGGCCGGTCAGTGCCTCACCGGAGCGGCTCTGCCAGGCCAGCAGCGCACCCAGCCCGATGGCCAGGGCGGACATGCCCAGTGCGGCGTTGAAGCCGTGCCACAGGAGCAGGTGGGCGTCGGAGGCCTGGTGGGTGGCGTTGACGGCCACCTCGTTGACCAGCGGGTCGAGGGCCGGGACGGTCAGACCCAGCAGCACGCCGCCGAGGGAGGCCGTGATGGCCGGGAGCCAGAAGCTGGACCGGGCCTCGGTGGCGGTGCTCTCCTTCGCCTCGCCTCGGGGCTCGCCCCAGAACGTCCCGTACACGAAGCGGAACGAGTACGCGAAGGTGAACGCTGCGGCGCCGACAGCGACCGCTCCGGCCAGTGGACCGAACCACACCGGTCCGGGGGCCCCGAGAAGGGACTCGAAGAGGTTCTCCTTGCTGATGAAGCCCAGCAGGGGCGGGATACCCGCCATGGACAGCGCCGACAGTGCCGCCACGGTCGCGGTGACGGGCATCCGTTTGCGCAGGCCGCCGAGCTGGCGCAGGTCACGCGTACCGGTCTGGATGTCGACCAGGCCGACGACCATGAACAGGGCGGACTTGAACAGGGCGTGTGCCACGGTGTGCACGGCAGCGGCGACCAGGGCCTCCGGGGTGCCCACACCGATGACGGCGACCAGGAGACCGAGCTGGCTCACCGTGGAGAAGGCGGCCAGCTTCTTGAGGTCCTGCTGCTGGAGCGCGAAGATCGCGCCGATCACCGCGGTGATGAGACCGAAGGTGATGAGCAGGGCGTTCCAGAGGAACAGGTCGCCGAAGGCCGGAGAGAAGCGCATGGCCAGGTAGATCCCGGCCTTGACCATCGCGGCCGCGTGCAGGTAAGCGCTGACCGGTGTGCTCGCCGCCATGGCGTCGGGCAGCCAGTAGTGGAACGGGAACTGCGCCGACTTCGTGAACACGGCGATGATGACGAGCACCGCGACCAGGGACGCGAACCCGGTGTCCTGGGTCCATGTCGTGTCCGCGAGGATCACGCTGACCTGCGTGGTCCCGGTACGGACGATGAGCAGGACGGCCGCCGCCAGTAGGGCGAGCCCGCCCATGGCGGTGAGGAGGAAGGTCCGGATCGCCGGGCGGCTCGCCGTCACCCCGGAGAGGCCGATCAGGTAGAACGACGCGATCGTGGTGAGCTCCCAGAACACGAAGAGCAGCACGACGTCGTCGGCCAGTACGAGACCGGTCATCGCCGCGGCGAAGAGGGTCATCAGGAAGTAGAAGCCGAGCCTGCGGCCGGGCGGGAAGTAACGGGCCGAGTACGCCATGATGAGCGCGCCGATCCCGGTAACCAGCATGGTGAACAGCCAGCCGAGGCCGTCCATCCGCAGGTGGAACTCGACCCCGATCTGCGGCATCCAGGGCTGGGAGTACTCCAGGGGAACCCCGGAGCCCAGTACCTGCGGGGCCTGTGCGGCCACCAGCGCGGTCAGGGCCAGGAATACCAGGGCGATCGGCCAACCGGCGTTACGCCCCAGCAACCTGTCTAGTAAAGGGGTGCTCGCCACGGTCACGGCGAGCACGATGAGGAGAAGCAGCAGCACCACGCCACTGTCCTTTCACGGCCTTGGCGTCGCGCGGACGGGGACAACGGCTGCCCAGGGGCGGCTTCGCCGTTCGCGCGATGACACGGATAGGAGGTGGAAGAGGGGGTTCAGCGTCTTAGGGGGGTTCAGCAGTGCCCGGGCGGGCAAGAGCTGAGTTCACCGTGGGCGTTGGTGCCCCAGGACGTGGTGTAGCCGTTGGTGCCGTGCGGGCGCGGGTTGCCGATCGGGAGCTTGTACAGCTCGCCGAAACGGCTTCGGCGTTGAGAACGCGAAGCTGCCGTGCAGTTTGGGGTCATGCGGAGTGCTCCGGATATGGGTCGGTTGGGACGCCGACCAGTCTTCCCGGCACACCTGTGGCGCGTGTGGCGCCGCGCCTATGTTCGCTGATGGTGGTGCTTATGTCCAGTTCAGCGAGTCTCTTTACCTTGGGGTTGGGAGCTTCGATAGGCAATGGTTTCTCCATACTGTATACAAAGATAGTGCGGATGAACACACCCGAACTGAAGGCTGTCTGCTCAGGGGGAGGCAGGATGAAACGTGGTCCTTGCTTGGTCTGGTCCGATCCTGCTCACAGGCGTAGAGTTTCGCGAGGTGTGCCGGGAAGACTGGTCGGCGAAGGCGTTCTCTCCTACTCGAAACCAGGTGTCCCATGCCGGAGACCACCCTGCGGGGTGCGCGTGTCTACCGCTCAGAAGCCGCCGAGAGGACCGTCCGGGAATGGTGCCGGGGGCGGCTGGACGAGTATCCGGGCCTCTCGGGTGTGTCTGATATCACCAGCGCCATCGGCCTGACCCGCGCGGTCCGGCTGGCGGGCGGTTCCGGGACGCCGGTGGTGTTCCTCAGCGGTACCAACTTCAACAGCGCCCTCAGCGCCGGTTCTGCGTCCGTGATGTGTCCGGACCGCGAGGTGGTTCTGGTCGACCTGCCGGGGCAACCCGGCCTGAGCTGCGGTCTCCGACCGAAGGCCCATCGTGCAGCGGCCTATGGTGCATGGTTCGAGGAGGTCCTCCCCAAGCTGGTGGACCGGCCGGTGATCGTCCTCGGCCATTCTCTGGGCGCCGCCGTGGCCCTTGCCTCGAAACCGTCCCCGCTGGTGAGGGGGATGGTGCTGATCGGCCCCGCGGGACTGACCGGGGCCGCCATGTCATCGGAGCTGATGCGGGTGACCCTGCCCTGGATGATCGGCCCGGGCGATGACAAGAGCACGAGGCTGCTGAACTTCATGAGTGGGCCCGGCTTCCAGCACCCGGTCCATCCCTACGCGGGGTGGATGACGATGGTCGGCAAGTACTGCCGGACCAGCTTGGCCCCCGGCCCGCTCCCGGTGGAGTCGCTGCTGCCGTGGCAGAAACAGAACGTCACTGTGGCCACGGGTTCCGACGATGTGTTCTTCTCCTCAGCCCGCCTGCACGGCCCCGCCCGGCGGTTCCTGGACACCGACGTCCACGTCCTGGAAGGCTGCGGGCACCTGGCCCCCTACGAGTCACCAGACAAGGTCGCTGAACTGGTCCGTCGCGCTGAGGCCGTGGAGTAGTTACTCCCTACCCACGGGGTCAGTAGACCAGGAAGCTGCTGGCTGGGCCCGCTGGGTTGCGCTCGCTGGGGGTATTGGGTCTGCCGGGGTATTGGGGCCGTGGTCTTGTGCGGGTGGTTTCCCCGTTTCCTGCCGCCCGATGGTGGCCGTCTCCGCTGCGCGCCTCAAGGTCGTCGCCATCGAGCGCTTCGCGCGTCAACGGCGCTCCACCTTGACCCGCTTCGCTACGACGGCGGGTCGGCGGCTATCACGAAACGGGGGACGTGTGGTCGGGGTAGCGATGGGCCCCTTCGGGGCCAGAAGGGCCCCACAGCACAAGCACGGCTTGGGTCGGTGCCTGCCACTGCGCCGGAGCGTTGCCGGGTCGGGTGTCGCGGCCGGTCCATGTGTGCGGCGAAAAAGGAACTGAGAAACCTGGAATTCCAGGTGGGTATAAATGCCGAACCAGGCGGCCTGAAATAGGCGACCGAAAAGGGCAACTTCGGATCATTCGACGGAATCACTTCCGAAGTTACCGCCGGCAACACTCCCTTTCTTGGGTTGTTTCGTTTACCATAGAAGAATGGCGATCTCTCCTGAAGCACCCACCACCACCGGGCACACCCCGGTGGATACCGCGGTGGCCGCTGCCCGGGACGAGACCACCGCCTTCTTCGACCGCGACGTGCCCCTGGGGGCGGCGGGTGAGGTGCTGGACCAGGCCACCCGGGTGTGGGAGCACCTCGACCAGATCAAAGTCAGCATGGCCGCCCGTCTGGCGCAGCTGGAGGCCACCGGGCAGCTGTTGGAGCAGGGCGGGCAGAAGAGCCTGCAGGCGTGGCTGCGCCACGCCTTCGGCATTCCCGCCGCCCAGGCCAACGACCTGGCCCTGATCGGGCGCGCCGAATTCCGCCAGGACATGGCCCCCACCCTTCAGGCGCTGCACTCCGGGGTTCTGTCGGTGGGTGAGGCCGCCGCCGTCATCAAGGGCGCCGACGCCGGGGTGGAGAAAAGGCAGAAGGGCGACCACCCCGATGCGGAGCTGTTCCGCGCAAAAATGGAATGCGGCATCCTGGACTTCAAAGAGTCGCGCCCCAACATGTCGGTGGGCCAGATCACCCGTTTCGCCCACCAGCTGTGCCTGAGCCTGAACCCGGGCAAGGTGGAGGCCGACCACGAGGCCGCCCACGCCGCCCGGGGCGCCCAGCTGGTCACCACCTTCGACCGCACGTTCCTCTTCCAGGTGTGGGGCTCGCCCGCTGACGCTTTGAGGGTTCAGGTGGCTCTGGACAACTTCCAGGTGCCCTTCCACCCCCAGGACGGGCTGTCCAAGTACGAGCGCACCTACGACGCGCTGATGTCCGCGTTGGGGTTCGCCCAGTCCCACCAGGGGTGCCAGACCCCGAGCACGGCGACGGCGTTGATCAACATCACCGTGCCCGCCACGTCCCTGGCCGGGGACGAGACCGCTGAAGACTCCGGGCCAGCCACCACCGACACCGGGCAGGTGGTGCCGATCTCGGTGGTGCGTGAGTTGATCGGTCAGAGTTGGGTGCGCCGCCTGGTCATCGAGCAGAAGAGCGGGCAGGTGTTGGACGTGGGCCGCTCGTGCCGGTTGGCCCCGCCCAAGATCCGGGCGGCCGCTTTCCACGGCCACACTTCCTGTGCTTGGCAGCACGGGTGCGATGTGCCGCTGCCCTGGACGCAGGCTGATCACATCGTGGAGTTCTGGCAGGGCGGCACCACCAGCGCCACCAACATCCAACCGCTGTGCGCGACCCACAACCAGATCAAGCACCGGTGGGCGGTGCGCACCGACCGCCGGATGTGGTCGGGCCGCACCCGAGGCCGCACCGGAAACCGGGATGGGGATGGGGACGCGGATGCGGGTGGGGATGGGGACCCAGCCCCAGCACCGGACCCGTAACCATCCACCCCCGCCCCCAATCACCGCGCTTGCGCCGGGTCTCTACCCCCCGCACGCCCAGGCCCCGACCCGGCCCCTGGCCCCGCCCTGCCTTCGGGGTGCCGTTCCCGGCCCTCGACCCCCGCCATCCCGGGGGGTGAGCCCTGGTCCTAGAGTCACGCTCGCCCCTGTTTTTGCCTCCAACAGGGGGGTTCACCCACGCCCAGGTTCCGACCGGCCCCCAGACACCAGCCCCCACCCACCGGCCGGGGGCCGCCACACACCATGACCAGCCGCGACACCCAACCCGGCAACGCTCCGGCGCAGAGGCAGGCATCGGCCCCCGGGCCGAGGGGTTCGCCACGCACCATGACCGGCCGCGACACCCAACCCGGCAACGCTCCGGGGGAGTGGCGATTGACGGCCGCCAGGCCGTGCTTGTGCCGTTGGGCCCTCCGGGCCCAACGGGCCCCATCGCTACCCCGACCACACCTCCCCCGTTTCCTGATAGCCGCCAACCCGCCGTCGTAGCGAAGCGGGTCAAGGTGGAGCGCCGTTGACGCGCGAAGCGCTCGATGGCGACGACCTTGAGGCGCGCAGCGGAGACGGCCACCATCAAGCGGCAGGAAACGGGGAAACCACCCGCACAAGACCACGGCCCCACGGGCAAACCCACGGGCATCCCTACCTGACCCCACAGCTCTGCGCCGCCCTGACTCCCGCGCCTGCCTCGAGCCCCGTCCCCGCCCTGACTCCCGCGCCTGCCTCGAGCCCCGTCCCCGCCCTGACTCCCGCGCCTGCCCCGGGGCGCGTCCCGACCTGACCCTCACTCCAGCCCCGGATCGTATCCAGCCCCGGATCGTATCCAGCCCCGGATCGTATCCAGCCCCGAGGCCCACTCCCGCCCTGAACCGCATCCCGCCTGTCCCTCCTCTACGCCGTCGCTTTCCATTGACAAGTTGAGATTCGCGAGTCAATCTTGTCAATGACAAGTTTGCTCCGCTGAAGGGTCTGCCATGGCACCTCTCATCACCCTCATATCCGTCGCTCTGCTGCTCGGGTGTGCCGGTGCCCTGGGAGTCCGGTCGCTGCGCCCGTGGCGGGTTCCCTTGCGTGGGGGACTCGCCGCCATGTTCGTCCTGACCGGGGTGGTCCACTTCGTCTTTATGCGGGACGAGCTGATCGCGATGGTTCCGCCGCAGCTCCCCGCCCCGGGCTTACTGGTGACCGTCACCGGTGTGCTCGAACTCGCGGGGGCGGCGGGCCTGCTGTGGGGCCGGACCGCCCCTTGGGCCGCTGGCGGATTGACCCTGCTGCTCATCGCCATGTTCCCGGCCAATGTGTACGCGGCGCTCGAAGGCCAGAGCGCTATGGCCAGCGACTCGCTTCTGGCGAGGACCCTGCTCCAAGTGCTCTTCGTGGTCGCGACTCTCGCAGTCGTGGTCGAACACGTCCGACGGCGGAACAGGGATTCGCGCGAGGACGACCACATCGGCAGAGACACGCCCTGAGAACCCGTGCGGGCCGACCCGTGGCCGACCCGCACGTGCTGACCGTCTCTTTTAGCTCGCCCCTGTGGATCAGGCGCTAGCAGCGGCCTTGTCGTTCTTCTCACTGTTCTCGTCAGCCTGTAGTTCCGCGGGGTTGGCGGACTTGTGGGCGAAGGACACAGCGACGACGGAGATCACGGCGGTGAAGGTGAGGTACACGGCGATCGGGACCCACGAGTTGTCGAAGCGGGACAGCAGCCAGGTCGCGATCAGGGGAGCGGTTCCGCCGGCGAGGGCGGCACCGATCTGGTATCCGAGGGTGACCCCGGTGTAGCGCACGCGCGTGGAGAAGATCTCCGAGCTCAGGGTGCCGATGGTCGCGGTCACCGGCGCCCACAGGATGCCCAGTCCGATCACCGTGGCCAGGATCAGCATGAGGTTGCTGCCGGTCCCCAACATCAGGAAGTACGGCGCGGAGAAGAGGCCGAGCGACACCGCGCCGAACAGGTAGACGCGCTGGCGGCCGAAGGTGTCGGAGAGGCGTCCGGCGAGCGGAATGACGAGGGTCGCGACGATCGCCCCGATGGTCACCGCGTTGAGCGCGTTCGTGTTCTCGAAGGTCAGCGTTCCGGTCGCGTAGCTCACCACGAAGGTACCGAAGATGTAGAACGGCGCGGTCTCCACGACCTTCGCGCCCACGGCCACGATCACGGCCCGCCAGTGGTGGCGGAAGGTCTCGGCGACGGGCAGCTTGGAGACGTTGCCCTCCTCCTTGGCCTTCTTGAAGGTGGGGGTCTCGTCGATGCCCGCGCGGATCCACAGGCCGAGCAGGACGAGGACCACGCTGGCGACGAACGGCACTCGCCAGCCCCAGGTCTCGAACTGTTCGTCCGGTAGCAGCGACATGAGGGTGAGCGCCAGACTGGCCAGCAGCATCCCGGCGGTGATGCCCATCTGCGGCACACTGCCGAAGAAGCCGCGGCGGTTCTTGGGCGCGTACTCGTAGGCGAGCAGCAGCGCACCGCCCCATTCACCGCCGATGCCCAGACCTTGAACGATGCGCAGGAACACCAGCAGGATCGGCGCGAGGACGCCGATCTGGTCGTAGGTGGGCAGCAGGCCGATGAACATCGTCGCCACACCCATCAGGGTCAGCGTGATGATGAGCGTCTTCTTCCGGCCGATCCGGTCGCCGATGTGCGAGAACAGGATGCCGCCGAGCGGGCGGATGAAGAACGTCAGCGAGAACGTCAGGTACGACAGCATCAACGAGACGAGCGGGTCGTCCGAAGGAAAGAAGAGCTTGTTGAAGATCAGGGCGGCGGCGGTGCCGTAGAGGAAGAAGTCGAACCATTCGATGGTGCTTCCGGTCAGACTCGCCACCAGGACCTTGGTTCTTGGTGGTTTGGCCTGCGCGTTCGCCGCGCTCGTGCTCTCTGCGCTCAAGGGAGGGGCTCCAGTTCGGGACGGGGTCGCACGGGCGGGGGAGAGGGGACCCGTGAGTATGGCCTGGAGCCTAGGCCGGGGTGTCCGCCATCACCGTTGTCCGAACCGACGACATGGTGCGCGGGAGGGTGTCGCCGACGACAACGGGGCCCTGGCCACCCGCTCGGCGAGGCGAGCTGTGACCTCAGGGAGACACGGGGGTGTCCGGAGCGCGACCCCGGCCCCGCCATGGTCCGGTCCCAGCGCTGGCGTCACCCCCGGACTCACACCCGTAGGCTGACCGCCGCCAGCAGCCTCTGGTCGGCGTCGTTCAGGTCGAGCCCGGTGAGCGCGCAGATCCGCCGGATGCGGTGGCGGAGTGTGTTGGGGTGGACGTGGAGGCCTCCGGCGGCGCTGCTCACGTCGCCGAAGGCGTCCAGGTAGGCGGAGAGCGACTGGCGCTGCTCCTCGTTGAGGGCGTTGAGCCGGTTGTCGCGCAGGTCGGGCCGTTGCGCGAGGGACTCGAACAGTTCGCGCAGCACCACGGAGGAACGCACTTCCTCGTATGCGGCGACAGCGCGCTCGGGGGTGTCCGCGATGACCTCCAGCACCCGGCTGCCGTGCTTCTTCAATCCGGGTACTTCGCGCATCCGAGGTGCCACTCCCGCTACCGAGCCCTGGACCGGAGTGCCGAAGTGCTCGCGCAGCACCGTGACCAGCTCCCGGATCCAGCCCATCGGGGCCTCTCCTGAGGGTGTGGGAAGCAGGACGTACAGCAGTCCGCACGCCGGGATGACCAGCGCGTGTTTCCGGTAGGCCGCCGCGTACACCGAGACCACTTCGGCGGCCTGGTCTAGCCGCCAAGGCTGGTCCACGCGCTCCTCACGCAGCGCCAGGGCGAGCACCGAGACCGGCGTCGTGGGGTCGGCCCCCAAGTGGCGGGCGAGAGCGTCGGTGTCGAAGGCGCCGGTCAGCAACCCCACGGAGAGTTCGCCGGTGTCGTGGCCGGTGGTTCGGGCTCCGCTGTTCAGCCGTGAGATGTGTACCGCTGCCAGCCGCGCGGCCCCGCGCAGGACCTGCTCGGTGGTGGGAGTGAAGGGACGGTCGGCCTGCTGCACCCATATGCTGCCGAGTGCCCGGTCACCGACCCGGATCCCTGCCACCATGCGGCGGGACGCGCCGAGGTCCGGGCGTTCGGCGACCTCCACCACCTCACCGGCCCGTATTCGCTCGTCCACACCCCATTCGCGCAGGTGCGCGATGAAGGAGGGCGGGCAGTCGCGGCCGAGGATGGTCTGCTGCCGCAGTTCGTCGGCGCCCTCTTGGGAGTCCGAGTAGGCCAGCACGCGGTTGGTGCTGTCCTCGACGCTCACGATCCCGGTGCTCAGCGTGGCGACCGTCTGCGCGAGCGAGAACAGGTCACCGTGCTGGTCCTCGGGCGCGAAGGACTCCAGTGCGGTCCGGGCGAGGGCGGCGAACTCGGTCGCTGGCATGGTGGGTTCGATCGAGAGCACGGCGAGATCGAGGTCGCGCAAGCCGTCGTCGGGCTCGCCGGGGACCGCTACGGCGCTCGCACCGCCTCGTACCGCCCGGTCGGCGAGGGCGACCGCCTCAGTGCCGCCCGTCGGGGTGACGACCAGGGAACCGGGTGGCACGGGGTCGTCGGGATGGGCGACCACCACGGTGTGCACGAGGGCGTGCAGGCCCCGGGGTGCCGACACCAGACCGTGGACCGGGCCGTCCAACGCCTCCATCAGGGACTTCACGGTTGGGGCTGGTTTGCTCACGCTCATCACCTTGGTTGATTCCGGGGCTCGCACCATTGTGCGCCCGCGGGCGGACCCGACCGGTCGGCCTACTCGTCCAGGAGGACCTGGGTGATGGTGTGGTCGCCGATGGCGGCCAGGAGGGGGTGGTCAGCGGTACTGGTGGCGAGGACCGTGGCGAAGTTGAGCGCCCAGCCCCGGGAGCGGGACCAGGTGTCGGGATCGACCCCCGAGAGCAGGTCGATCCGGGCCCGGAACAGGGCGCGGTCCTCTGGGCCGAACATCAGCCAGGCCACGGCGAGGTCCGTGGCCGGATCTCCTGATGTGAGGTCGCCGAAGTCGAGGACCGCGGCTAGGGCGGACCGGCCTTCGGTACCGCCGCGTTCGTCGCGGGCGACCAGGATGTTCGCGGGGTGCAGGTCCCCGTGCAGCCACAGGGCGGGGCCGGGCCAGTCGGGTGTGCCGACCAGGCGTTCCCACAGGGCCCGGAGCGGAGCGGTACGGGGTGAGTCGAGGCCGTCGAGACGCTCGTGGACACGGGCCCCGCGTGACCGCAGGGGGACACCGCGTACCGGGTTCTCGGGCGCGTCGCCGGGCGCGGGCGCGTGCAACCGGGCAAGGAACCGGGCGAGTGGTTCGACCAGGTCGGAGCGCTCATCGACCGGTGTCTCGGCGGCGGTGCGGCCCTCGAACCACGGGTTCACCGACCAGTGCCAGGGGTAGCCCTGGCCGGGTGTACCCACGCGCAGCGGAGCGGAGACGGGGACGCCCACCCGGTCGGCGATCCCGGGCAGCCACCGCTGCTCATTCACCACCAGCTGCGCGGCGACCTCGCGCCTGGGCATGCGGACGCACATGTGCTCGCCCAGGGCCAGGATCGCGTTGTCCCAGCCGTTGGCGACCGGCGCCACGGGCAGTTCCGCGAGGTCGGGGTGCTGGTCCCGGAGCAGTCGGCGGACGAGTTCGGGCGTGATGGCGACTTCGGCCGGAGGGGTGCGCATCACCCCAGTATCGGGCCCTAGGGCCGGGTACCGGGCGGAGCTCAGGAGGAGACCGCGAGCGGTCCGTTCGGGCCGTCGATGACGTTCACCGGGGTCCTGATTGGCGGGAGGCCACGGCCCCCATGCCCTGGAGCGGGCCCGGCCGGTCGCCAACAACGAGGCGGTCACCATGGCGGTGCTGTTCGTCTTCGGTGCGGTCTTCGCCGCGAAGGGGCTGCGCGTACTGCTCGGCTGCCCCTCAGAGGCCGGTCATGGAAGTTGGTGCGGCCTTGGCATGGCGCGGAACTTCCGGTGGTCGGCCGCTGTAGACCATGGAGGGTGGGCCGGGCGGCCCGACCGCACCCGTGTGCACTGCTGGAGGGATGACCGTGACCGAGCTCAGGTACGAGGACAAGACGGACTTCGAGAACGCCGAACGGGGTTTCATCGGCGGACTGACCCCCGGTGTGGTCCGTGACGAACAGGGTCGCGTGGTGTGGGACATCGACGCCTTCAGTTTTCTTGAAGGGGAGCGCCCCGACTCCGTCCATCCGAGCCTGTGGCGCCAGTCACAATTGTGTGCCAAGCAGGGTCTGTACGAGGTTGCCGAGGGGATCTACCAGGTCCGTGCCCTGGACCTGTCGAACATGACTCTGATCGAGGGAGAGCGCGGGGTGATCGTCATCGACCCGCTCATCTCTTCGGAGACCGCCGCTGCCGCGTTGGCGCTGTACCGGGAACACCGCGGTGAGCGTCCGGTGACGGGCTTGCTCTACACCCACTCCCACCTCGACCACTTCGGCGGTGCCCTCGGGGTGATCGGCCCGGAGAAGGACGACGTACCGATCCTCGCGCCCGAGGGGTTCCTGGAGCACTCCGTGGTGGAGAACGTGTACGCGGGCCCCGCCATGCTCCGGCGGGGCATGTACTACTCGGGTGCGAACCTGGGCACCGGGCACACGGGGGTCGTCAGTATGGGACTGGGGCCGACCGTGTCGGTGGGCACCCCGGGTCTGGTCCCGCCGACGGTGGACATCGCCCGCACTGGTCAGGAGGAGGTCGTGGACGGTGTCCGGTTCGTCTTCCAGATGACCCCCGGCACTGAGGCGCCCTCGGAGATGAACTTCCTGCTGCCCGACCACCGGGCCCTGTGCATGGCGGAGAACGCCACGCACAACATGCACAACATCCTCACCCTGCGCGGCGCGGTGGTGCGCGACGCCCGGGTGTGGTCCCGCTACCTCAACGAGGCGATCCAGCTGTTCACCGACCGCGCGGACGTGCTGTTCGCTTCCCACCACTGGCCTACCTGGGGCCGGGAGAAGATCGTGGGCTTCCTGTCCGAGCAGCGCGACCTGTACGCCTACATGCACGACCAGACCCTGCGCCTGCTCAACCAGGGACTGACCGGCCCGGAGATCGCCGAGGAGATGCGCTTGCCGGAAGGGCTGGAAACGGCCTGGAACACCCGTGGTTACTACGGTTCGCTCTCGCACAACGTGAAGGCGATCTACCAGCGCTACCTGGGCTGGTACGACGGCAACCCGTCCTCGCTGTGGGAGCACCCGCCGACGGAGAGCGCCAAGAGGTACGTGGACACGATCGGTGGGATCGACACCGTGCTCTCCAAAGCCCGCGCCTACGCCGACGACGGCGACCTGCGGTTCTCCGCGCAGCTCCTCAGGCACGCCGTGTTCGCTGAGCCCTCGAACGCCGGCGCCAAGGAGCTGCTCGCCTCGGTGTACCAGCGCCTGGGCGAGGGCGCGGAGAACGCCACCTGGCGCAACTGCTACCTGACCGGAGCGAGCGAGCTGCGCGACGGGGTGGTGACGACGGAGCTCGGCTCGTCGAACCTGGCCGCCATGCTCACCGTCACCCAGCTCTTCGACACGATCTCCATCCGGGTGAACGGTCCCAAGGCCGCCAAGGCGTCCCTGGTCATCGACTGGACCTTCACCGATCTCGGGGAGAGCTACCGCAGCCAGCTGTCCAACGGGGCCTTCGTCCACTGGCCCACCGGGGAGAGCGGCGGTGGCGGCGCCGATCTGACCTTCACGCTGACCAAGCCGCAGCTCCTGGGCCTGATCGCGAACGGCAGCGCCGACGGATTGGACCACAGCGGAGACCCGGGCGTCCTGGGCAGACTCCTGAGCGTGCTCGACGACCCCGACCCGAACTTCGCGATCGTCACCCCCTGACGGGTCGGCGTTCAAGCCCCGGCGGCGGATTACCCGTGACCGGCGGTCCGATCTCAGTAGTAGACCGCGAGCGGTCCGTTCGGGCCGTCGATGACGTTCACCGGGGTCTCGAACACCCTGGTGAGGACGGTGTCGGTCATGATCTCCCGCGGGGTGCCGAACTCGACGACGGAGCCGTCCTTGACCGCGCAGATCCGGTCGGCGTAGTGGCCCGCGAAGTTGATGTCGTGGAGCACGATCACGATCGTGCGCTCCAACTCCTCGGCGGCGCGGCGCAGGTGTTTCATCATCTGTACCGAGTGGCGCATGTCGAGGTTGTTGAGCGGTTCGTCCAACAGGACGTATTCGGTGTCCTGGCAGAGCACCATCGCGACGTAGGCGCGCTGCCGCTGCCCGCCCGACAGCTGGTCGAGGTAGCGGTTCTCCAGGTCGGTGAGGTCCAGGAAGTCGATCGCCCGGCTGACGACCTCCTCGTCCTCCACGGTCAGCCGCCCCTTGGAGTAGGGGAAGCGCCCGAAGGCGACGAGCTGGCGCACGGTAAGCCGGGTGATGAAGTGGTTCTCCTGGCGTAGGACCGAGACGATCTTGGCCAGGTCCTTGGACGGCGTTTTCGTCACGTCGTAGCCGGCGATCTCGATGGTGCCCTCGTCGATGCCGAGCAGGCGCCCCACCATCGTCAGGAGCGTCGACTTCCCGGCACCGTTCGGACCCACCAGCGCGGTCACGCCGCCCTTGGGGATGGTGAGGTCCACGGGTCCGATCACGACCTCGCTGCTGTACTCCTTGCGCACACCTTCGAGGGTGATCACAGTCGGCCCTTTCTGAGGATGACGAACAGGAACACCAGGCCGCCGACGAGCTCGATGATGATCGAGACCACACCGTTGGCGTAGAAGATGTTCCGCATGACGAAGTAGGCGCCGCTGAGCACGACGAAGCAGGTCAGCGCGGCGACGGGGAAGACGTAGCGGTGGTCGTGGGTGTCGGCGAACTGGTAGGCCAGGGTGGCCACGAGGAAGCCGAGGAAGGTCATCGGCCCCACGAGCGCGGTCGAGACCGCCATGAGGATCGAGACCAGGAACAGCACGCGCATGGTCTCGCGGCGGTGGTTCAGCCCCAGTCCCGTGCTCGCGTCCCGGCCCAGCGCGACCAGGTTGAGGCGTCGTGAGCTCAGTACCAGCAGGGCCGCCGCGGCCACGCACAGCGGTACCGCAACCGGCAGGTAGTCGGCGTCGGCGTTGGCGACGTTGCCGAACAGGCGTGCCGCGAGCACGTCGAACTCACTCGGGGTGAGAAGGCGCTGCATGAAGGTCGACACCGAGGCGAGGCCACCACCGATGATGATGCCGATCAACAGCATGACCTGGAGGCTCGCGTACTTGCCGGACAGCAGCCAGCCGTATAGCAGCATCGCGAAACCGACCATGAGCGTGATCTGCAGCAGGAACTGGGAGACCCCTTGGATCGCCATGATCCCGGCGACGCCGAGGAAGTACACCGCGCTGGTCTGGACGGCGATGTAGAGCGCCTCGAAACCCATGATCGACGGGGTGATGATGCGGTTGTTGGTCACGGTCTGGAAGCTCACCGTGGCGATGGCCTGGCAGATCGCCACCACGGCCATGACCACGATGTTGGTGGCGCGCATCTCCGCGATGCGCCAGAAGCCCTCCGAGCCCACCGGCATCGGATTGTCCCAGGCCAGCAGGCCGAACGTGAACCCGGCCGCGAGCACCACGAGCACCGTGACGACGGTCCGGTAGCGCCGCCGGGCGCGTTTGGTGGGCAGGGTCCGGGAGGACCGCTCGGGCTGCGCGTCGAGCGGTTCGGTCACACGGGTAGGGCTTACACGGGAAGGGCTCACAGGGGAAGCGGTCGACTCAGCCACGGCGGCGCTGCCTCAACAGGAGAAGGATGAACACGACGGCGCCGACGATCCCGAGGATGAGGGACACGGGCACCTCGAAGGGCATGATGATGGTCCGGCCGATCAGGTCGCACACCGTGACGATGCCGATACCGAGCAGGCACACCCACGGAAGGTTGCTGCGCAGGTCGTCGCCGCGGAACATCGAGACGATGTTGGGGACGATGAGCCCGAGGAACGGCAGGTTGCCCACGATCACGGTCACCACGCCGGTCGCGACCGCGATGAGGCCGGTGCCCAGCATGATGATCCGGTTGTAGTTCAGGCCGACGTTGGTGGAGATCTCCTGGCCGAGCCCGGCGACCGTGAACCGGTCGGCCACCACGAACACCGCGACGGCCACGAACGCCACGATCCACAGCAGTTCGTACTGGCCTCGCAGAACCGAGGTGAAACTGCCCGCGAACCACACGCCGAGGTTCTGCAGCATGTCGGTCTGCAGCGCGATGAAGGTCGACACCGCGCTGACGACGGCGCCCAGCATGATGCCCACGATGGGGACGATCAGGGAGGAGCGCAGGGTGACCCGGCGCAGGAACAGGAAGAACACCATCGTGCCGATGAAGGCCGCCAGGACCGCGCCGAACATGCGGGTGCTGATGCTCGCGCCGGGAATGAGGATCATCACCGTGAGCAGGCCCAGCCCGGCCCATTCGGTGGTGCCGGTGGTGGTCGGCTCGACGAAGCGGTTCTGTGTCAGCAGCTGCATGACCAGGCCCGACATCGCCATTGCGGCGCCCGCCAGCACGAGGGCGATCGTGCGGGGGATGCGGGTGATCGCGAACATCTCGCCGCCGTCCTCGGCGCCGAAGAGGTCGTACACCCCGGTGGCCAAGGAGAGCGCGAGCAGTGCGCCCACGACGGAGATGCCGACGAGCAGTTTCCAGTCGAAGAGCCGCCCCTTGCGCCCTGTGCGCGACGGGGCAGGGGTGCGCGTGCGCGACGGGGAGGAGGGCGGGGCCGTCATGGCAGCCCTCCACAGCGGCACGCGCCGGCGGTGTTCTCAGCACCGTCGGCGCGCGCCGTTCGGATGAGCCGGATCAAGCCTGGTCCTCCAGCGCATCGGCGAACGCGGTGAAGAACTCCGTGTAGGTCTGGATGCCCTCGTTGGTGTAGGTGTCGATGGGCATGTGGACGATCTGCTCGTCCTCCACGGCGGTCACACCGGAGAGCGCCTCTGAGCTCGACAGGATGTTCTCGGCGGTCTCGTAGCCGTCCTCGTCGGCGGCGACGGCGGCGTCGCGGTCCATCACGAGGATCCAGTCGGGGTCGGAGTCGGCGATGGCCTCGACGGAGATGTCGTCGCCCTGGTGGTCGTCGCTGGCTCCTTCGACCTCGAGGGCGGGGCTGAGCTCGAAGATGTCGAAGACCGGGCCCAGGGTGCGGCCGACGCTGGGGGCCAGGTAGCCGATCTCTCCGCCGGAGGTGGTGACGGCCATGACGCTGTTGTCCTCGTCGTAGGCGTCGTTGACCCGCTCGATGGCCGCGTCGAAGTCCTCGATGAGGCCCTCGGCCTCGTCCCGCTTGTCGAAGACCTCGCCGAGCACGGTGGTCTGGCGCTTGAGCTCGGCGTCGAAGGGCTCGTCCTCCTGCGGGTCGAGCTCCAGGACGGTGGCGTCGGGGACGAGGTCGGCGATGTCGTCCTGGTGCTGGGTGAACCGCTGGCCGTTGATGACGAGGTCCGGTTCGGCGGCGACGATCGACTCGAGGTCGGGCTCGTTGTGCGTGCCGATGTCGATGATCGAGTCGTCCTGCGTGTAGCCGATCGTGTCGGGCATCAGCGAGACAGCGGCGGCGGACAGTTCGATGTCCCAGTCCGACAGCGTCTGGAAGGTGCGGTTGTCGAGCGCGACCACGGACTCGGGCGGAGCGGTCACCGACTGCGTGCCGTTGTTGTCCTCGATCTCGACCGTGGCGCTGTCCGCGGCCGAGTCGTCGGTGTCCTGAGGGTCGGACGAGCAGCCGGCGAGAACCAGGGCGGAAGTAAGGACGATCGAGAGTCCCGTGATAGGACGACCGGGGGATCTCATGGAGGTTCTCCTTCGGATGATGTAGACGAAGGAGAGCCTAACCTAACTTTATTCGGGCATGTGCAACGGAGTTCCGTTTGAGACGTTGAGCTCAGTTCTTAGGGCTGTGACCAGTACTATTGTCGGCCCTCGGGTCAGATCCCGGCCGGGGTCCGGTACACCAGGCGGCGCATGAGCAGTTCGAACGGCCCTCTGGAGGAGAGCGGGTTGGAGCGGGGCAGCCGTTCCAGGGCTGCGGAGGCGAGCAGTGTGATCAACCACAGGCCGACCGCGAACAGGGCCATGGTCGTGCTGGTCATGTGCGCGCCCCAACCCAGCCCCCAAGCGGCCAGCAGCGGCGCCATAAGGATCGAGTGCGCCAGGTAGTTGGACAGTGAGCGCTTCCCCGTCGCCGAGACCGCCAGGGTGACCGGACCGGGCGGGCCCTTGGCGCTGATCCAGTGGGCGGCCAGCGCGATGAGAGCGACGTAACCCAGCCCGCCGGGCAGGCCGGTCGACCACTGCAGGGCGAGTGGTGCGACCTGCTCGAGTCCGTCGGAGCGCGGCAGGGTCAGTGCCCCGATCTCGACCAGTGCGGAGGGGAGCGCCCCCGCTAGGCCGAGCGCGGTGCCCAGCAGCGCGGTGCGGCGCAGCAGGGGCAGGTACCGTCCGGGCTCCTCCAGGATGCGCCGCCGGGCGGCCCACATTCCCAGGAGCACGGCGGTCGGCGCGACGACCCCGAACACCGTCACCGCGGTGACCGTCGCCCATGTGCTCAACCGCAGTACGGCGGAGGCCAGGTAGCCCGGTGTGGCGGCGCTCATGATCGCGGGATCCAATTTGGTGGCGTCCACCCCGGGCCTCTCGGGGGCGAACGCGCCGGAGGCCACCGCGGCGGTCAGGACGGCCCCGAGCAGGGCTAGGAGCCCGAGCAGTCCCGCGCCGATCCCGGCCCACGCCAGCAGCCGGCGGTCCGGGCCGTGCAGGAACAGCCAGCAGATCACCAGGCCGAGGATGCCCCAGGCGGCTAGGACGTCGGTGGGCAGGAGAAGGGCGGCGTGTACGAGGCCGAAGGCCATCAGCCAGAGGCTGCGGCGCCGCAGGGTCCTTGCTGCTCCTGCCTCACCGTCCTCGGTGGTGCTCCGACTGAGGAACAGCTGCACCATTCCGTAGCCGAAGAGGAAGGCGAAGATCGGGTAGACGCGCAGGTCGAGTGCCAAGGTCATGAGGAACTGCACGGCGCTGTCGAGTGCTCCGCGCGCCTCCGGGTACAGTCCCGTGCCGTCAAAGGGCAGGCCGTAGAGGAAGACCGAGGTGTTCGACAGCACGATGAGCAACAGCATCATGCCCCGGGCTAGGTCGGGGGCGAGCGAGCGCTCTGCGGGTCGCGTCGACTCGCGGTCGGGCGTCGGAGGAGTCACGGTCGGGTCCGCTCCGTCGAGGTTTTGTGTACTCTAAAATATATACATAAGAGTAGACTTGTCCAAGAGGGGAGAATGGGCACCGATGACTGCAGAGAGCCCGAACCCCAGCGTTCGTTCGCGTCGACTCGGCCGGGCCGAACGCCGCGATCAGATCGTCGAGGCCGCGACCAAGGCCTTTACCCGGGAGGGCGGTTTCGCGCACACGAAGCTCGACGACGTAGCCGACGCGGCCGGGGTGACCCGGATGATCCTCTATCGGCACTTCGACTCGAAGGCAGACCTATACCGCGCCGTCATCGACCGGTCCGCGGAGAGACTGCACGCTGCCGCTACAGAGGGCGGCGCCCTGCACGACTCCGCTGTCGCCAACGTGGTCGAGTGGGCCCGCGCCAACCCCGACGGCTTCCGTCTGCTCTTCCGGCAGGCCGCGACCGAGCCCGTCTACCGGGACGACGTCCGGCAGCTCAGGAACGGAATGGCGGAGACGGTCCGTCCCTACGTCGACGAGGCCGTTTCGGACGAGCGCTGGGCCGATTGGGCGGCGCAGGTGACGACCACCGTGGTCATCGAGGCGATCGCGGCTTGGCTGGACGCCGGCCAACCCGACCCGGAGCAGGCCACAGAGCGGATCCTGCGTGTGGTCGAGGGGGCCGTCCGAGGCGCCACCGGAGACTGACGGGCGGCCTTCCCCGGCAGTGACCCGGCCGGGTACAGCGTCACTGTCTCGATGGCGTCCGCGTCCGTGCTGTCGGAGGTGCTGTAGAGCTCGAGCTGGACCGTGTCCCCATCCGTCGCGTACAGCTCCGCGCTAAGGAGCGGGTTCATCGCCCACAGGTCGAAGTCGAGGCAGAGGTCAGCCATGAACTCCTGCACGTCGAGGTCGTAGCCGCGCTCGGTGTACTCGTCGACTTCGACCGGCGTGGTGCAGTCCTCCGCGGAGTCAGGGGCGCTGAGCGTCCCAGAGGCTTCACCCTGACTGGTCTCGAGCACGATCTGACGGCCGCCGGTGGCCAGCCCTTCCCAAGCGCCGGACACCTCAGGACCGAACGCCAGGGAGCTCGGGTTCGGTTCGAATTCGTCCCCTCCGAACGGGTTCTGCGCGGTGATCGGGGGTGCGGCGACCCCGATGGCCAGGCCGACTGCCAGCGCCCCTACCGCCCACGCCACGGCTCGCCGCGGGGTTGCGCGTTTCGACTGCTGCGCCGAGGGGGCATCGCTTCCAGCATCGGCCACCCGGGTCGGACCGACTGCGTTCTCCGGAGCCACGGCCGTCAGAGGGGGCTCGGAGGGAGCCACCGCCTTCGCCGGAGCCGCCTGCGGTGCCGGTTTCCGGCCCAAGAGCCGGTGGAGGATGTCCAGTGACGATGGTCGGTCGGCAGGCTCCTTGGTGAGCGCCGCCGAAACCAGGGAACGCAGCGTGTCCGGTAGGGCGCCCAGGTCCGGGTCGACGCTGAGCACCTTGTGCAGCACACCGGGAACCGTCGCCGCGTCGAAGGGCGCCCGACCGGTCGCCGCGAACGCCATCACCGCGCCCCAAGCGAACACGTCTGTGGCGGGGGTGACCCGGCCGTCGGCGATCTGTTCGGGGGGCCATGAAGCCCGGAGTGCCGATCGCGGACTGGGTGAGCGTCCCCGCGCCTTCGGTGATCTGCGCGATGCCGAAATCGATGACCCGCGGTCCGCCCGGGGCCATGAGCACGTTGCCCGGTTTCAGGTCGCGGTGCACGATACCCGCCTCGTGCACGGCCACCAGCGCCGTTGCGACGGACACCGCCAACCGGTGCAGGTCGCCGCCGGTGATCGGACCCTGCGAGGTCACCGTCCGATGCAGCGTGGCGCCCTCCACGTACTCGCTGGCGATGTACGCGGGGGTCGCGGTGAAGTCGGCCTCGAGCACGGCAGCGGTGCAGAACGAGGCAACCCTCCGCGCCGCCTCCGCCTCCCACTCGAACCTTCTGCGCACCTCTGGATCGGCCATGCGCTCAGGGTTGAGTGCCTTGACCGCCACCCGGGTCCCGTCGGGCTCCGAGGCCAGGTAGACGGTGCCCTGGCCGCCGGTGCCGACGAGGTGCCGCGGGTCATTCGGTTGGAGGGGGTCCAACGGAGAGGTCACAGAATTCATCCAGGCTCGACGGGGCGGGTTGCCCGGGTCTGGGGGCTCGGCGTAGTCAACATACCGAACACGGTGTCAGGTTCACTCGTACAGCGACGCAGGTGACCAGCCGGTAACTCAGCACGCGTCGTCGAGAAGCAGGGGTGCAGGCACCCCTATTTGCACTCGTGTGGGCGCCATGGCGCCTCCCCCCGACACAGACATAACGTTGAAGACCGGTGCCGCCGGTATCGGGGGTGCCGCCTACTTCGGGAGGGGCAGTTCCAATGCCCGACAGCATGACCGCGATCCGGGGAGCCAAGAGGGGCAGCGACTTCGCCCAGCTCTCCCGGCGGATTCAGGACGCCGGACTCATGGAACGGGCCCCGGTCTACTTCGCGGTACGCCTCACCCTCATCGCCCTGGCCTTCGTCGGAGCCTGGGGCGCCTTCTTCCTCATCGGGAACTCGTGGTGGCAGATGGTCACCGCCGTCGCCATGGCCGCCGTCTTCGGCCAGGTCGGGCTGGTCTCACACGAGCTCGCGCACCGCCAGATCTTCAACGGGCGCCGCCTGAGCGAGGCGGTCGGCCGCGGTGTCGGCAACCTCGGTATCGGCCTGGGATACGGGTGGTGGCAGGACAAGCACACCCGGCACCACGCCAACCCCAACCACGAGGAGAAGGACCCGGACGTCCAGGCCGAACTGTTCGTGTGGTCCGAAGGCCAGGCGCGCCAGGCCCGGGGGATCCCGGCGTTCTTCGGCAAGTACCAGGCCTTCCTCTTCTACCCGGTCCTCTTCCTTGAGGGGCTGAACCTGCACTACGGCAGTGTGCGGGCGCTCTTCAAGCCCTCCACCAAGCACCGCGTGCTGGAGGGGGCGCTCCTCGCCGCCCACTTCGTGCTCTACCTCGGGGCGGTCTTCACCGTCCTGGACCCGCTCCAGGCGGTCGCTTTCATCGCGGTCCAGCAGGGGCTGTTCGGGGTCTATCTGGGATGCATCTTCGCGCCCAACCACAAGGGCATGCCGACCCTGAAGAAGGGCGAGAAGCTCGACTTCCTCCGCAAGCAGGTGTTGACCTCGCGCAACGTCCGGGGCGGGGCCTTCACCGACCTGGCGCTGGGCGGGCTCAACTACCAGATCGAGCACCACCTGTTCCCGAGTATGCCCAGCCCGCATCTGGCCAAGGCGCAACCGATCGTGCGCGACTACTGCGCGGAGATCGGGGTGTCCTACCACGAGACGGGCTTCATCCGCTCGCATGCCGAGGCACTCACCCACATGCACCGGGCGGGCGCCCCGCTGCGCGAGGGAGCCCCCGCTCTGAAGACACCCGCCTGACCTGACCATCCGTCTGCCGGCCCCGCCCTCGGCGGAGGCCAGGGCACGGTGGCTATCCCTGCCTGCGTTCCTGGACCCGCGCCGACTCGGTACCCGAGCGCGGGTCGCGCTCGGGCAGCGGTACCGCGCGCAGGATCTCGTTGGCCTGGTTGTACTCCGCATCCGGTATGGCCCTCAGCGCGCTCATCATCTCCTCGTCGGCGTCCGCGTCGAGGGCGGCGGCCACGACCGCGTCCCGGGTCGCGGGGAACTCCACCCCGTCCAGGATCTGCCGGAGCCCGTTGCGGCCACGTTTGACGCCCATCGCTGGTCCCCCTGAATCTCGCCCTGCGCAGACACCGGAGGCACTACCCGGGCGGAAACGTCCTCAACCGGCACCCGGTACCCGTCGGTCGGCATCCCGCCGCCCGTGCCAGGCTGTGGCGATCGCGTCCGAGGTGGCGACCACCGCCGCGTGTCTGGCCAGGACCGTGAGCGTGTGGACCGCCAACTCCCGTTCGTAACTGGCGGTCGCGTCCGAGGCGACCACCGTCCGGAACCCCAGCTGGAAGCCGTCCCGGACGGTGGCGTCGACACAGCAGTCGGCGGTCAGCCCGCACACGGTCAGCCAGGTGACCCCGGACTCCCGCAGACCGTCCGCCAGTGACGTCCCGTGGAAGGCCGAATAGCGCCGTTTGACGACGACCGTCTCCTCCGGTCCGGGCGCCACCCCGAACCAGTCCGCTCCGGCCGTGCCGACCAGGCACGGCTCCCGTGCGAGACGGTGCTCCCGCGACTCGTGGAGGAGGTCGCGCAGCCAGAGCGAACTCCCCCACGGTGTGTCGGGCTCCTGTTCGAGGGCGGCCCAGACCACGCGTACCCCCGCGGTCCGTGCGTCCCGTACCAGCCCGGCCGTGCGCTCCACGGCCGCCGCCACGCGGGCCCGGGCCTCCCCGTCCAGCCAGGGCAGCCGGTCCGGGTCGGCGAAGTCACGCTGGACGTCCACCACCAGGAGCGCGGCCTCCGCCAAGGGGGCGGGTGCGGGACG
Source organism: Nocardiopsis nanhaiensis (assembly GCF_054778635.1). Lineage (NCBI taxonomy): Bacteria > Bacillati > Actinomycetota > Actinomycetes > Streptosporangiales > Nocardiopsidaceae > Nocardiopsis > Nocardiopsis nanhaiensis. The sequence goes on along the minus strand of NZ_BAAGZJ010000016.1, from coordinate 71,983 downwards.
GGGACGGCCGGACACGTCCGTGAGCACACCGGTCACGGGGAGACCGGTCCCTGCCGGAGCAGGGGCATGACCCGCTCACCGAACTCCCGGAGGTCGGCACGGTAGTCCGGGAAGATCAGCATCAGCCCGTCCAGCTCCGCCTCGGACACCACGGTGCGGATGCGCTCCGCCACCGTCTCGGGGGACCCGGTGACGAAGGGGGTCTGGAAGGCCTCGTCCTCTGGACGTTCCGCGGTCAGCGACAGCGCCTTGTCCAAGGGCAGCCCCCACGAGCGCTTCATGCTGACGATCGCGTCCACGTCGGCGCCCCGCCCGTACTCGAGCCTGCGTGCCTCGGCCGCCTCGTCGGTCTCGGCCATGACCACGGTGAGCATCGAGTAGGTGCGGATGCTCCGCCCCTCCCGGGCAGCGCCCTTCTTCACCTGGAGGCTCGCCTCCCGCAGACCGGGAAGGTCCTGGGCGGTGAGGAACGAACCGTCGCAGTGCCGGGCCTGGAAGCCCAGGCCCGCGGGGGAGCGTCCCGCGCCCACCAGGGTCGGCAGCGGATCGGGGTGGGGCAGGGAGCGGCAGTCGTCGAGCTGGATGAACTCGCCGTCCATCGTCACCGAGTCCTCGGTCCACAGCCGCCGCAGGGCGGTGGCCCACTCCTCGGTGTACCGGTAGCGGTCGGCGTGATCCAGGTCCTCCCGCCAGAGCCCCATCTGCCGGAACTCCTTGGCGTAGGCGCCGACGACGATGTTCATCCCGGCGCGCCCGCCGCTGACCTCCTGCAGGGTGGTGAACATCTTCGCGGCCAGGGCCGGATGGAAGAGATTGGTGTGGACCGTCCCCCACACCTTCACCCGTTCGGTGGCCTCGGCGAGGGCCGACATCATGGTCATGGATTCCAGGGTGTGCTCCCAGTGGCCGGTGGTGCCGCCGTAGCCGCGCCACTTGCCCATGGACATGACGAAGTCGAAGCCGTGTTCCTCGGCGAGTACCGCGGCCGCGCGGTTGTACTCGTAGCTGGCCTCCGGGTGCGGTGCCGTCTCGGAGACGATCCAACCGCCGCTGCCGATGGGGAGGAAGATCCCGTACTCGGTCCCGGCCGCCGGAGTCCGTTCTGGTGTTGCCAACGTGGGCTCCTTGGTTGTCGCTGGTCCTGTTGTCACTCGTCGGCGGGCCAGATCACCTCGGTCGCCACGTGGACCGACTCCAGGTAGCGGGGGTCGAACAGGGGCTCCAGGTCCGGCATCTCGTCCAGCTCACCGTTGGCCAGGAGCGTGTCTCCTTCCTCCTCGGTGAGGTTGAGGTCGATGTACCCGTTGGGTTGGTCGTCCGGGGTGGAGGCGCCCACGAGTTCCCGTTCGGTGTCCCACACCTTCAGATTGTGGTCGGTGTCGTACCCCGCCTCGTCCAGGTCGGCCGCGTAGCCGACGCACTCCTCGCCGTTGTCCTCGCAGTAGTCGAAGGCGTGGGAGGTCGCGCGCAGGAAGTCCTCGACGGCCCCCGGGTGCTCCTCGGCCCAGTCGGGGTTGGTGGCCATGACCCCGAAGGAGCCGACGACCCCGAAGTCCTCGGGGAGCCACTCCGTGTACTCCTCGTCCATGGCGTCGAGCTGGTGCGGCTCATTGGAGCGGAACCCGGTCAGCGCCTGCACCTGGTCACGGGGAAGGACACTGGGGTCGTACCCGGCCTCGACTTCCTCGATGGAGTCGAGCTCGACGTCCGCGGCGACCAGCATGGCCTCCAGCGGTGCCGGGATCATGCTCTGGTGGCCGATGGTCTGGTCCTCCAGCTCGGTGAGGTCCTCGATATCGGGCCCGGTGATCAGCGAGGAGATCGGCACGTGCCCGTAGGTGGCGATCCCGACGATCTCGTGGTCGCGTTCGTTGGCCTGCAGGATCTCGGCCTCGTTGCTGGTGGGCGTGAAGTGGGCGGTGCCCGCCGAGACGAGTTGGGCGTTGCCCATGACGTCGCCGTTGCCCGGCTGGATCTCCACGTCCAGGCAGAGGTCGTCGAAGTATCCGAGCCCTTCGGCGGCGAACACCTCGAGCTGGGTGACGGAGGCTTGGTAGTGGTAGCCGGTGATGTAGGTGATGGTCCCGGCCGAGCTGTTGGTGTCACAGCGTTCCTGGTCGATCTTGGCGGCGTCGCCGGTGGTGCCGTCGGCCTCGTTCGCGCCGCAGGCGGAGGCCAGGAGCGCTGCCGCCACGAGGGCGGAGGCGGGTCTGAACCTGCGGGCGGGTCTGGCGGTGGCAGGACTGGTGGTGGCGGGGTGGACGGTCATGGGGGGTTCCGTTCATCTGGAGGGTTTGAGTTGTGAGTCGTGCCAGAACAGAAGTCGGCGTTCGACCGCTGTGACCAGCGCGAGCATGAGGACGCCCATCGCCGCGAGGCAGGCGATGGCGGCGTAGACGTAGTCCAGTCGGGCGGTGGCCGCGGAGTTGCGGATCATCGTTCCGAGGCCGCCTGAGGATCCGGCGGCGACGAACTCCGCGACCACGGCGCCCACGATGGACAGGGGGAACACCACTCGTAGGGCGGCGAGGGTGTAGGGAAGGCTGCTCGGAATCCGCAGGTGGAAGAGCACCTCCATGCGGGAGGCGTGCAGCGTCTCGAAGACCTGCAGCACCGGCAGGGGGACCGAACGCAGCCCGGTGGTCACGTTGATCAGGACCGGGAAGAAGGTGATGATCGCGGTGACCACGACTTTGGGGGTCATCCCGAACCCGAACGCCACCACCAAGGCGGGGGTGATGGCCACGACCGGGGTGACGTTCAGGACCACGGCGAGCGGCATGAGCGCTCGACGCAGGACCGGGATCTCCGACATCAGCAGCGCGAGGACGAAGGCGGTCCCGGCACCGAAGGCCACACCGGTCAGGGCGATCTGGAGCGTGGCCCAGGCGTTGCTCAGGAACAGCACGGGGTCGCCGACGAGGGTCCCGGCGACCTCGGACAGTTCGGGGAGGATGTAGGGGTGTTCGTCGGCCACCGCGGACCAGGCGAGGCCGAGAACCACCAGCAGGACGGTGGTGGGGAGCCACACGGCCGGGTGCAGCGGTGACCTGCGGCGGTGGCGGCGGGGGCGGCGTGGTGCCGGTGCCGCCACCGGGGTCCGGTCTCCGGTGGCGGGGGAGGCCTCAGGCACCCGGGTGTGCGGGTCCGCTTTCCCGTGCACCGGCTTCACTGCGCAACGAGTCCGTCGGCCGTGGCCGCGGACTCCCACGCACTGTGGAGCCGGGCGCGCACCCGTTCCTCCACGGCCCGCTGGTCGGCGGCGGCCACCGTGTCCCGGCCGCGGGGCCGGGGCAGGTCGACGGGCACGACGCCGTGTACGCGTCCGGGGCGGCCGGACATCACCACGACTTCGTCCGAGAGCATGACCGCCTCGTACACGGAGTGGGTCACGAACGCGACCGTGGTCGCGCGACCCTGCCACAGGTCGAGGAGCTGGAGTTGGAGGCTCTCCCGGGTGAACTCGTCGAGCGCGGAGAACGGTTCGTCCATCAGGAGGACGTCCGGGCGGAGCCCGAAGGCCCGGGCGATCGCCACCCGCTGGCGCATGCCCCCGGACAGTTCGTGGGGGTACTTGTGGGCGGAGTGGTCGAGGCCGACCGCGCGCAGCAGTTCGTCGGGTGAGTCCCCGTGGCGCCGGGCCCTGCGGTTGACCTTCGCCGGCAGGACCACGTTCTGGCGCACCGTGAGCCACGGCAGCAGGGCCGGTGCCTGCGGGACCAGACCCACGGCCTTCCTGCTGCACACCTGCCGGGGGGACTCCCCGAAGAGGGATAAGCTCCCGCTGTCGTGGGGTTCGAGACCGGCGATGACCCGGAGCAGGGTCGACTTGCCACAGCCGCTGGGGCCGATGAGGCTGACGAAGCGGCGGTGCCGGATGTCGAGGTCGATGCTGTGGAGCGCGGGCCGATCGGGTTCGCCGCCCTCGTAACTCTTGGTCAGGCCGCGTACTGCGATGTGATCGTCGGTCACGGTGTGTCCGTCGCCGACGTCGGAGCGTTCACTTGCAGGACACAGTGTTCCACTGCGCACCCTCCATGTGGTCGTCCCAGCTCAGGGGCGGGTAGGGACGTCGTTGGAGAGCGGGCGGAAGCAGTGGTGAGGCCGACGGCCCGCGGGGTCGTTGACCCGACAAAGCTAGGAGCGGGGGGTCACTGGTCAGTGAACTCGTGATCACGGCCAGGTATCGGGCTGGCGTCTCCGTTTTCGGGGGCGACGATGACCACGTGGATCCGCCAGTGCTCCAGCGCGGTCGGAAGCCACGCGCCCGGGCTCAGGAGCCGGGTGAACTCGGGGCTGAGCGCGAGCAGGGCCTGGGCTTCCGGATAGACGCTGTCGCGCAGCCACATGAGCTTGAAGGCGTCGGCGATGACCTTGTTGCGGTGGCTGGACTTGAGTTGCCCGCGCACCTGGGCGCACTGGACGAGGACGTTGGGCGGATCGCCGTCGGCGCCGTCTACGGCGATGCGGATGCCGTCGTGCAGGGAGAACTCGCGCGGGGTGAGCTGGCGACCGACGTTCTCGGCGAGGGTGTGGAGCTGAGCGGAGCGGTTGGTTCGTGTTGTTTCGCGGTCCGTGGAGCTTCGGGGCGGGGGGCTCATGGAGGCGACAATAGTGCACACACCCCTAACCGCAGTCCTTGTGCGTTTGTGCGAGACGGTCTCGCGGGTGGGTTCGGGGCGGCCTCGCCGGTCGTGCGCCGCCGTTGGTGCGAGGCCGCCGTTGAGTGGGACCCGTGGAACCGGAGCCAGCTGTCACGCCTTCTCGCCTTGGTCCCAGCGGAAGAGGAGTACGGCCAGTGCGGCGAGGAGCACGGTGGTGCCGAGGGGGACCAGGACCGACTGCCAGACGGGGTGGAGCGGTTCCCATCCGGGGGCCTGCGCGAAGAACAGGTCGGCGAGGTAGCTGGGCGGCAAGTGGCCGACCACCCGCGCGAAGGATTCCGGGAGCATGCCCATCGGCAGGAACATGAAGCTGAGCATCATCGACCCCATCTGAACGAACAGGGCCGTGTGCGTGGCCGCGTCGACGCCGCGCATCACTCCGCCGATCAGGTAGCCGACGGCGCCGAACAGGAGCAGGCCCAGGAGGGACGCCCCGAACAGGGCCGGGATGTGGTCGGGCGCTACGTGGCCGAGCGCGGCCCCCGCGCTGATCAGGACGGTCACCTGGAACAGGACCAGCCCCAGGCGCACGGGCATGTGCGTCAGCAGCAGTCGGGCGCGGCCGACCGGGGTGGTGCCCAGGAGGCGGAAGAAGCCCTGGGCTCGCAGGTTCACGAGAGGGCTGGCGGTTCCGGTCAGGGGTGCGCTGGTCACCGTGAGCAGGAGGACGATCGGGACGACCATCTGCTGGAAGGACAGAACGTTTTCGGCCCCGGGGCCGGTGGGCTCGGGGACTATCTCGGCCATGGTGAAGAACAGCGCCGCCAAGGCGAGCGGGAGGACCAGCGCCACCACGGAGTTGCGGTGGTCGCGGACGAACTCGCGGGTGTGCAGGCCGAGGAGCTCGCGGGTGGCGGAGAGCGGGGTGCGGCCGGGCGTGGTCGCGGTGCGGGTGGTCATCGGACCTCCTCTGGGGTGGATTCGGCGTCCGCGTCGGCGAAGGAACGGCCGGTGCGGTCGCGGAAGAGCTGTTCCAGCGCGAACCCCGTCCCCCGGCTCGCGTGTTCGGGGACGTGTTCCGCGACCAGGTCGTCCGGGCGACCGAGGGCGGTGGTGCGCCCCCGGTCCAGGAGGGCGACCCGGTCGCACAGTTCGGCGGCCTCCTCCATGGAGTGGGTGGACAGCAGGGTGGTCCCGCCGCCGTCGCGGTGGGCGCGGATCGCCGTCCACAGGTCGTGGCGGGCGTTGGGGTCCATGCCGGTGGAGGGTTCGTCGAGGACGAGCAGGCGCGGCCGGGAGATGAGCGCGGTGCCGACCAGGAGCCGCTGCCGCTGGCCGCCGGAGAGCTTGCCGACGCGGACGTCGCGGGAGCCGGCCAGTCCCATGCGCTCGACGACCTCCGCGGGGTCGTCGGGGGCCGGATAGAGGGAGGCCCACAGTTGCAGGGTCTCGGCGACGGTCTGGCGCTCGAACAGGGCGGCCTTCTGCGGCTGGACGGCGACACGCGCGCGGATCTCGGCGCGCTGCCGGATCGGATCGAGGCCGAGGGTCCGGGCGGTGCCTTCGGTGGGGGAGCGCAGTCCGGAGAGGATCTCGATGGTGGTGGTCTTGCCCGCTCCGTTGGGGCCGAGCAGCCCGAAGATCTCACCTTGGGAGGCGGTCAGGTCGATCCCGGCGAGGGCGGTCACCGTGCCGTACCGCTTGACCAGGCCTGAGGTCTCCAGTGCCGGTGCTTGGTGGATCATGCGCATGCCTTCCGTAGGGGACGCAATTACTTCCAGGCTGACAATAACTTTCCATGTTGGCAAGTGATTGCCAGAAGAAAATACACGTTCCTGTGGCCGGAATGGGGGTGGCGTGGCTCACGGTGGCGGGTGCGGGGTTGAGCTCAAGCAAGGTTGAGTTCTTATGGTCGACCGCACGACACCCACTCCGGGAGGCCCACGGTGAACACCGAAACCCCTCAGCGCGCCACATGGCGGGCATGGCTGGCCCTCGCGGTCATGACGCTGCCCTTGATGATGGCCGCCACCGACATGACCGTCCTGTTCATGGCGCTGCCCGCCATCACCGCGGACCTCGCGCCCGGAAGCACCCAGATGCTGTGGATCCTGCACGTGGGTGAGTTCCTCGCGGTCAGCCTGGTGCTCACCATGGGCTGGCTCGGATCCAAGGTCGGGCGCCGCCGCCTGCTCATGACAGGGGTGGGTGTCTACGGTCTGGCCTCCCTGGGCGCCGCGTTCGCGCCCACCCCCGAGGTGCTCATCGCGATGCGGGCCCTGATGGGGATGGCGGCCGCCACGATGACACCGAGCATCATGGGGCTGCTCCGGGTCCTGTTCACCGACGCCCGGCAGTTCTCCGCGGCCATCGCCGTGGTCATGAGCTCCTTCTCCGCGGGGATGGCGCTCGGGCCGCCCCTGGGAGGACTCGTCCTGGAGTACTTCTGGTGGGGCGCCGTCTTCCTGCTGAACGTCCCGGTGGCCGTGCTGTTGCTCCTCAGCGCGCCGCTCCTGCCCGGGTACCGCGAGTCCGTCGAGGGCCGGGTGGACATGCTGAGCGTCCTGCTGTCCATGGCGGCTATCATCGCCGTGATCTTCGGCCTGCAGGAGATCGCCGACCACAGTTCCTCCGGCTCCGGCGACCCGATGTGGCCCTACGTCACCTCGGTCGTGGCGGGACTGCTGCTCGGGGCGGCGTTCGTGCGTAGGCAGCTGCGCCTGGACGACCCGCTCCTCGACATCCGGCTGTTCGCCGTCCCCGCCTTCTCCGTCTCCCTGGGTGCCCTCCTGCTGATGCTCCTGGCCTATGGCGGCCTGGACATGCTGTTCGTCCAGTACCTGCAGACCTCGATCGGCCTCTCCCCGGGAGAGGCGGGGATGCTTCTGGTCCTGCCGGGCGTCGCCGCCATCGTCGGCGGACTGGCGGCCCCGGTGATGACCCGGTGGATGCGGCCCGCCATCGCCATGGGCGGGGGCCTGCTGGTGGCCGCCGCAGGGGCCGCCGCCTTCGCCCTCATGGTGGGGAGGACCGGTGCGCTTCCCCTGGTCGCGGCGGCCACGGTGATGGCGCTGGCACTCGGCCCGCTCTTCACTCTCGCCGCCAACCTCATCGTGGTCAGCGCACCGGTCCGCAAGGCGGGTTCGGCCGCGGCGATGACGGATGTCGCGGGAGGTTTCGGCGGCGCGCTGAGCATGGCCTTCCTCGGCAGTATGGCCACGGTCGTGTACCGGCGCGGACTCGACGGGGCGGGGGCCGACGTCCCCGAATCCGCGGTCGAGGCCGCGGGGGAGAGCGTCGGCGGCGCCGTCGGAGTGGCCGAACAGCTACCGGGGGAGCAGGCGCACCAGCTCCTGGACGCCGCGTTCGACGCCTTCAGCTCGGCCGTTCAGGTCGGTTACGGCCTCGGCGCGGCCGTAGTGGCCCTGGTGGGCCTGGCCGTGCTGTGGCTGCTGCGCCACACCCGGATCGATGCCACCGAGGAAGACGGTTCCGGGGGAGGCAGCTCCGAGGCAGGGGGTGCCGAGGAAGGCGGTTACGGAGAGACGGACGGTGCAGCCAAGGCGGAGACCGCCGCGGGAGCGGGTGCTTGAGGCCGGCCGGGAAGGGCTGACGGGACGCGTAACCGAGGCGCGTTCGGGTGGCGTGTTACGGTTTTGTCCCCTTTGATACTGTTCCCGCCACCCAGTTCACGAGGCCTATGAGGTACCCCCGCTCTCCCCAGTCGACCGAGCTCAGCGGCGCCGAGCGGACCGAAGCACCCCCCTCAGCCGAGGCGCGGCCGACGCACCCGGAGCCCCCCGGGCCAGGGGCCGAGACGACCGCCCACGCCGCGCCCTCCGCGCCGGGGCCGGGACGTCTCGACGGGGTCGACCTGGCCCGGTGGATCGCCATCGCCGGGATGCTGGTGGTGCACTTCTGGCTCCCGTTCATGGACGAGGAGAACCCGGTCGCGCGACTCGTGGAGCAGTACGCCTGGGGGCGCGCGACCCTGGTGTTCGCCTTCGTGGCCGGGGTTTCGCTCGCCCTGCTCTCCGGTGGCCGCACCCCGCACACCGGAAAGCGGGGACGGATCACCGGGGGCCAGATCGCGGTGCGCGGGATCGCGCTCATGCTGGTCGGCTGGGCCCTGAACGCCGTCATCGTGGCCGCGGAGGCTCCGCTGACGGTGATCATCACCTACTACGGGCTCTACTTCCTCATGGCCCTGCCGTTCCTGCGGATGGCCGCGCACTGGGTCGCGGCCGCCGCTGTGGCGGCGCTGGTCACCGGCCCGCAGCTGCTGTTCGTGCTGCGGCGCTCCAGCGAGACCGGCGGCTGGATGGCCGACTTCGCGGTCTTCTGGAACGGGATCGATCCGGCCCAGCTCCTGGTGGACCAGGGCCTGCTGGAACTCCTGGTCTTCGGTTTCTACCCCGCGCTGAGCTGCTTCGCGGCGCTGCTCGCCGGGATCGCGGTCGGCCGCCTCGACCTGCGCTCCCAGATCGTCCGCCTCCGCCTGGCGTGCGCCGGGATGCTGATCGCCTTCGTGGCCTACCAGGGCTCCTGGCACGCCTGGGAGACGTGGGGCATCGTGTGGGATCTGGGGCCGCGCGAGGAGCTCTCGGGCCCGGTCCCCACCGACGACGCCCGGTGGCTCCTGAGCAGCATGTCGCACACCTCCACCGCACCCGAGGTACTGGGTGGGATCGGGGTGTCCATCGTGCTGCTGGTGGGCTGCCTCTACGCGGCCGAACGCCTGCCCCGACTGGTGGCGCCCTTCACCGCGGCCGGAGCCCTCGCGCTGACCATCTACGTCCTGCACGCCCTGGTGATGGCCTGGCAGGAGACGGTGGGCGAGGCATCCGGCCGGATGGCGCACTGGGTCGACGGCAACGCCGCCGAGGTCTTCTTCGTCTTCGCCGTGGTCGGTGCCTTCCTGTGGCGCCGCACCGCGGGGCGCGGACCGCTGGAGGCCGGGGTCTCCCGGCTGAGCAAGTTCGTGGTGCGCGACCGGACCGGCCAGGCACGCTGACCGGGTCAGGAACCACGGCGCTCAGGCCTTCACCGCGGCCCTGAGCATGCGGATCTGACCGATCTCGGCGGCGTTCTTCATCAGCTCGCTGTTGACCCACGCCGCGGTGTGGGCGTTGGTCTTCCCAGGGGACCCCTGCCAGGGGAAGGTGGCGGTCGCGTCCAGGTCCGCGTGCTCCAAGGCCTCCGACCACTCGGCCCCCAGCCCCCGGATCCAGGCCACGGTCCGCTCCTCGCCCGGCCACCGGATCTCCTCGCGCTCCTGCGGGGTACGGCCCAGCGTGTGGTCCAGGGTCACCGTCCACCACCACCCGATGTGCCAGGTGAGCCAGGCGATCGTGGGTACCGGAACGGGATCGGGTTCGCTCTCCGCCCAGTCCGGGGTCCACACGCCCCCCGGCCCGTTGCGGACCGTCCAGCACAGCTCGGCGGGCTCCCAGAGGAAGTCCTCGGGCTGGAGGCGCTCCAGGTGGTACTCGAACAGCGCCCAGGTCAGGTCGTACTGGCCGCGCAGCAGGGCGCGACGGGAATCAGACATGCGCCCAATCTGTCATGGCGGGCCCGCGACCGGAAGTGCGTTTTCGGCTACTCGGCGCATCCACCCGTCGCGGCAACGGCGAACGCGGAGCGCCAGTGTGCTGCGGAACGGCGTACCCGGTGTGGCCGAGTCCGGTCAGAACCCGGTACGGTGCCCCGGCCCTCAACTACGGTGTGCCTCTGACCTTGGACTATGTCCTCGGCTGGCCCCCGATTGGAACCCAAGTGCCGCAGAACCCCCTTTACAGCGCCCTCGCCGCGACCTCGGGTCTATCGCTCCTCCTCGTCACAGTGCCGCCCGTAGCCCCGCCCGCCGCGGCACAGGACGGGCCGCGGCCGACCGGGGTCGTCACCGTGGCCGGAACCGGTTCGGCCGGGTACTCGGGTGACGGCGGAGCGGCCCTGGACGCGCGGCTGAACTCCAACCTCAACATCGCGGTGGGCTCCGAGGGCGAGGTCTACGTCGCGGACACCCGGAACAGCCGTGTGCGCCTGGTCGAACCCGACGGCACGATCGACACCGTCGAGGGCACCCGCGGCGAGCGTTCGCCGGACACCGACGGCCCCGACATCGGCGGGTGGGTCTTCAGCCCGAGCGAGACCCCCGAATCCGTCACGACCGGCCCGGACGGGGAGGTGTACGTGGCGAGCCGGTCCAGTATCCGGCGTATGGACGGGGACGGTGAGTTCACCGAGATCGCCGGGGGCGGGGAGGACCGCGAGTTCAGCGACGACGATGACGCGGGAGACGGCGAACAGGCCGAGGACCTGGACGTGTACCACCCGCCGGACATGGACGTCGACGCCGAGGGCAACCTGTACTACCTGGACACGAATTACGACCGTATCCGCAAGGTCGACGGCGACGGGGTGGTCTCGACGGTCGTCGGCGGCGGGTCGGAAAGGGTCACCATCGCGGAGGAGGCGACCGAAGCGGGACTGCACCGGCCGAACAGCTTGGCCGTGGACTCGGCCGGTGCCGTGTACTTCACCGCGGAGAGCCGCTCGCACGTGTTCCGAGTGGCCCCCGACGGTTCGCTCGACACGGTGGCGGGCACCGGTGACGACGGTTTCTCCGGCGACGGCGGATCCGCCCGAGAGGCGGAGCTGAACCAGCCGGAGGGCGTCGCTGTGGACGCCGACGGCAGGCTGCTTGTCGCGGACACCTTCAACGGTCGCGTGCGCGCTGTGGACACTGACGGCACCATCACCAGCCTCGGCGCGGGTTTCGGTAATCCGCGCGGCCTAGAGGTCGGCCCCGAAGGTGACGTGTACGTGGCAACCGGCGCCCGGATCCTGCGGATCGTCATGGACGGTGCGGACGACGAGGCGGAGGAACCGGACGTCGAGGTCGGCGACGACCCCTGGGCGGGGGAAAGCGTCGGCAGCGTGCTGCCGGTGGCCGGTGCCCCGCACGAGACGACGGATGCCGGGCCGGTCGTGCGGACGATGCCGGAGGAGCTGGAGGGCCCGCGCCACCTCGCCGCCGGCTCCGACGGCACGCTCTACGTCTCCGACACCGCGCGGAACCGGGTCCTGGCGGTCGACTCCGACGGCGCGGTCACCGCCGCCGCGGGGTCGGAGTCCCTGGACGGCGGATTCTCCGGGGACGACGGCCCTGCCGAGGAAGCGGAGCTGGACACGCCCCGAGGGCTGGCGGTGGACGCCGACGACAACCTCCTCATCGCCGACACCGGCAACGGCAGGGTCCGGATGGTGGCCGCGGACGACGGCGAGATCAGCACGGTCGCCGGGACCGGCTCGGAAGGCCGGGATGAACTCGAGGAGGAGGCCGACACCGACGAGGATGACGGCCCCATCCGGGGCGACGGAGGGCCGGCGCTCGAAGCCCGGGTCGTACCGACCGACCTCGCGTTCGGGGCCGACGATACGCTCTACGTCGCGGAGTTCGGGGCCGGGCGGATCCGCGCGGTCGCCGACGACGGCGAGATCAGCACGGTCGCCGGGGGCGGCGACCGGTATGCGCACAGTGGCGACGACCATCCGGCGGTGGAGGCGCGCCTCTTTGAGCCGTCCAGGGTCGAGGCGGACGGTGCGGGCAACGTCTACTTCGTCGAATCCGACAAGCCGGCGGTTCGCGCGGTTGACCCCGAAGGCACGCTCACCACGGTCGCCGGTGACAGCTACCTCTCCTTCGACGAGGGCGGTTTCTCCGGTGACGGCGGATCCGCGGACGAGGCGGAGCTGAACACGCCGGAGGGCCTCGCGGTGGACGCCGACGACAACCTCCTCATCGCTGACACCCTCAACAGCCGCCTCCGAGAGGTGGACCCCGACGGGACCATCACCACCGTGGCCGGGACGGGGGAGCCCCGTGACGTGGGCGACGACGGCCCCGCCGCTGAGGCGGGATTCGCCGAACCCCGGGGGGTCGCGGTCGCCCCGGACGGGGAGGTCTTCCTCAGCGGGCCCTTCGGTGAGGGTGTTCGCCGGATCGACCCCGACGGCACCGTCACCACCCTGGTGGACTTCGCCGATATCCGGGGTGACGAAGCCGAACCCACCGAAGCCCCGGCCGACGAGTTCGAGCTCCAATCCCCGGGCGACCTGGGAGTGGACGCGGACGGCACCGTGTACGTGCACGACGCCGGCCGGACGGCTATCCGCGCCGTCGACCCGTCTGAGGGCGCGCTCGGGGCCGTCCCGACCCTGCTTCCCGAGGACGGCGGCGAAGACGACGGTGAGGAGGAAGTTCCCGCCGAGGGCGGCGACCGGCCCCCGCTGGACGTGCACGGGCTCGCCGCGGCGCGCGACGGGACCGTGTACTTCACGACCGAGGGCAGCGCCGTCTACCGGGTCCGGGACGGCGGCCCCGCCGAACTCGTCACGGGTGAGGGCACGGGACCCGTGGTCGGCGCGGCGGCGGAGGCGACGGAGATCCTCCCGGCGGCCCTGGACGTGTCCGCCGACGGCACCCTCTACATCGCCGAGCAGGGGAGCATCCTCCGGTTGGAGGAAGACGGTTCACTGACCACGCTGGCGGGCGGCGAGCCGCCCGAGGCGGAGGAGTGGGAGTTCGAGGGCGACGAGGCGGAGGAGATCGAACCGGTCTCCCCGGCCTCCATCGCCGCCGCACCCGACGGGAGCGTGTACTTCGCGGAGAACACGGAGAACCTCGTACGGAAGGTCGACCCGGACGGGAACGTCACGACCGTCGCCGGGACCGGCGAGGACTCGTGGTCCAGGGACGACGTCCGCGGTAGCGGCCCCGCCGACGAGGTGCCCGTGATCTCCCCGAGGGCGGTCACGGTCGACGACGACGGCAACCTGTACGTGGCGAGCAGCCACGCGATCCACCTCATCCGGCCGGGCGGCTCCATCAGCACCGTGGTGGAGACGGCGCAGGAGCCCCACGAGGAGGACGAGGACGTCGACCGCACGCCGGCGACCTCCCTCGCCGTGGACGGGCACGGCAACCTCTACCTGGACCGGCCCGAGACCAACCAGGTGGAAGTGGTGGTCCGGCCAGCCGAAGCCGGGCTGTCCGGTTGGGGCGCGCTGGGGATCGGCCTGCTGGCGGCCGTGGTGCTGTTCACGGCCGCGGGGGCGGTCCTGCTCCGTGACGAACTGGGCACCCTGGTCAGGCAACCGGGACGGATCCCCGGGGCGCTCGCCACGGTCGCGGTTCTGCTGGTGGCCGGTGCGCTGGACGCGCTCGGCTGGCTCCGGGGGAGGTTCGCCCGATGAGCGGTGACAGGCCGGGGAACCCCGGGCTGCCTGAGAGCGGTGGGGAGCCGGAGAGCGGCGGCCAGCCGGAGGGCGCCACGCCCTCGACCGGTACGGACGTGCGGCCCGTGGTCCCGCCGCCCTTTCCCAGCTGGATGCGCCGACCGAGAGCCCTGCTCGTTTTCGGGGCCGTGTCCCTGGTGCTTCTGCTTGGAGCGACCTGGTTGTCCGCGACGGGAGACCAGAGGCCGGACTTCGACGACTCCCTGACCGGCCCCGTCGCCGAGGCCCGGGTGGACGACGAGCTCGAGGACGGTCCGACCGTCACCGGAATCCATCCGGACTGCGGTCTCTCCCAGGAGACCGTCGAGCGTCTCGCACCCGACGGCGACCGCGGCGGCATCGAGCACGACATGAGCGGCGGGGACCACCGCGAGTGCTCCTGGGAGAGCGGGGGCCTGGCCCGGAGTATGGGGGGTTCCAGCCGGGAGCTCATCGTGGACGTCCGCGCCCACGCTGAGGGCGAGTACGGGTCGCACCCCGTGGGCAGCGCCGTCCGGGGGCTCAGGGACACGCTGGTGACGGCCACGGGCGATACCACCGGACAGACGGAGATCACCGAGATCACCCCCTTCACCGGGTTCGGTGACGAAGCGGTCCTGTTCAACGCCGAGGACGCCGATGGAGTCATCCGGCCCGATGAGGAGCTGGCGGAGGAGGACGTCACGTACCGCTCGGCGCGCACCACGATCCTGGTGCGGGTCGGCAACACGGTCGTCGACGTGTCCTACTCGGGGGCTGACTACGAGCGCGAGGACGACGCGGGCCTGCTGGACGACCCGGGCGAGGAGCTGCTCGACCCGGACAGCACGTGGGGCGGGGCGATCCTCGCCGCCGAGGAGGTTGTCGACGGCCTGGGCGGCGAAGTCGACGCCCCGTTCCAGGCGGTCGCGGAAGACGGTGAGCCGTTGGGGGAGGTGCCCGACGCCTGCGTGGACCTGCCCGAGGAGCTGCGTGCGGACCTCGCCGTCGACGGCGACCCGGAGGGCCGGGACGGCCGCGTGATCGAGGAGCGCCGCATGTCGGAACTGGACGTGTGGGAGGAAGGATGCGACTGGTCCGGGGGCAGGCGGCTGTCCGTGGACATGGGCGTGCTGTCCGACGAGCGGATCGGCGGCGGATCGGCGGCGGCCGACCGCGAGTACCTGTTCTGGTACCTGAACGACAGGACGCCCCCGGAACCGGAGGACGATGGCGGGGGCGAAGACGAGGAACCCCCGCCGGACCACCTCTTCGTGCCGTTGGCCGGGGTCGGCGACGCCGCGTTCACCGCCTTCGAGGGGGACCAGGACTCGTGGACGGTGGACGCGGTGTTCCGCGACCGGAACCTGGTCGTGCGGGTGACCCTGCGGGAGAGCTACCCGCGCGGTCCGATGCCCACGGCGGACGAGGCGCTCAACGACACTTACCTGCTGCTGGAGGAGATCGCCGGGCAGGTCGCCGACCTGCCCTAGGACTCCACCTCCGGGTCGCCCCGATCACTCGCTTTCGGAGGTGAGCTTCTCGGCCTCGGCGAACAGGTCCTCCCGCTCCTCGGGGCCGATGTGGCGGCCGCGGACCACGACGGAGTGGATCCGGGTGGTGTTGCGGATGTCCGCGAGCGGGTCCGCGTCCAGTACCAGCAGGTCCGCGACCTTCCCCGGCTCCACCGTTCCCGACCAGGCCTCGCGGCCGAGGAAGCGGGCAGGTTCCACGGTGGCGGTCTGGAGGACGCGCAGCGGGGTCAGCCCGGCGCCGACCATCAGCTCCAGCTCGTCGTGCAGGGAGAATCCCGGCATGACCCCCAAGGTCTGCACGTCGGTCCCGGCGATCAGGCGGACCCCGGCGGCGTCCATCGCCGCCACGGCCTCACGGCGCATCTCGAACAGCACGCGGCGCTTGGCGGCCTCGTCGGCGCTCCGCCCCGCGAGGTAGAGGGCGCTCGCCATGTAGCCCCATGTCTCCCCGGTTCCTTCGGGCAGGTAGCGCAGCCGCGGGTCCGTGAGCCGGATGCGCTCCGGCAGGTCCAGGTACTGGTGCATCACGAGGGTCGGGCAGTAGGCGACGTCGTTGGCGACGAGCCTCTCGAACACGGAGGCCGCCTCCATGGGCCCGTAGGTGTTGGCGGCCTCCCACTCCACCTCGTTGACCTGGCGGAACCAGCTGGAGTAGTAGAGGTCCGGCTCGAGCCTGATCCGCGCCAGCGCCGCCTCCATCGCTTCGGCGTCGCGGGAGAGGGCGGGCCACAGCCCGTGCACGTGCTCGAAGGACCGCTGGCCGGACTCGACCTGTTCGGTGAAGGGGACGTGGTCCGAGCGGTGCCCCACCACCGGGATGTCGCGGCGGCCGGCCTCGTCGAGGACCGCGTGGTAGGCCTCCGGGGAGAGCCGGGAGTAGACCTTCACGAAGTCGGCGCCGGAGTCCTTCTCCGCCGCGACCGCCTTGCGCGCCTCCTGGGCGTCGGTGATGATTCTCGGCGGTTTGGGGCCGGGGACGTCCTCCCAGAGCGAGGGGGACCCGTCGAGCAGGTTCCCGGCGATCACCGAGCGCGGCCCGAGCAGTTCGCCCGCCTCGACGCGCCGCCGCCGGTCCCTCAGGGTCTGGTCGCCCCACATGTCCCGCACGGTGGTCACGCCGTTGAGGACGTACAGCAAGGGGACGAGGGCGTCGATGTCGCTGTCGGAGTGGGTGTGCATCTCGGTCAGACCCGGGATGAGGTACCTGCCGGTGAGGTCGACGACCTCGGCGTGTTCGGGGACGGTGACCTCCGAAGAGCGTCCGACGGCGGTGATCGTCCCGTCCTCGACCAGCACGGTGCGGTCGGGAAGCGGCGGTGCTCCGGTGGCGTCGATGACGGTGGCGTGGGTGTAGGCCCGCATGGCTTCTCCCTGCTGCGTAGACGGGTTGTGCGCTGCTGCTTCCCGGGGTCAGGGGTGGTTCGAGGTCGGGCTCTGGTTCCGGCTGCTGCGGGGTGCGCCCTCCAGGTGGGGCGGCCCGTGTCTGCTCTGTCCCGTTGCCGTTTCAAGTAATCATACGTATGTATATGACGAATGTACAAGACGTTTGTATGGAACGAGGCTAGAATCAACGCATGGGACACAAGGAGCAGTTGCTCGAAGGGGCGAAGCAGTGCCTCTACGCCAAGGGGTACGCGGGAACCACCGCCCGGGACATCGTGACCGCGTCCGGGGCCAACCTGGCGTCGATCGGCTACCACTACGGGTCCAAGGAGGCCCTGCTCAGTGCGGCGATGATCGAAGCCACTGGCGAGTGGACGGACCGGGTGGCCGGGGTCCTGACGACCGACCGATCCGACCCGATGGGCAGGTTCGAGGAGGTCATGAACCGGCTCGTGCGCTCGTACCCCGAGATGGGCGCCATCGTGGCCGCCAACTTCGAGGCCATCGCCTCCCTGCGGCGGGAGCCGGAGCTGCGTGATCAGATCGCTGCGGCCCACCACGCCGCACGCCGCTCCCTCGTCGCTCTGGTGCTCGGTATAGAGGAGGGTGACGTCACGGACGAGCAGGACCGGGGGCTCGGGGCGTTTCTCCTCGCGCTGATCCCGGGAACCATGAGTCTCTACCTGGTGAACTCCGATGCCGTTCCGGGCGGGGAACAGCTCGCCGAGGGCATGCGGGCACTCGTCGCTTCGGAGGCCGTCGTGCCGACGGATGCGGCGGCCACCGAGGCCTGAGGCCCGGCTCGGACTCCCCTGCATTGCAAGGGGCCGCCGCGTGGCCCCCTTGACCAAATGCGTAAGTTGCTGCTTACATGTTTCCGTGGATGTCATGGAAGCGATCGGGGAGCCGAACCGTCGGCGCGTGGTCGAGATGCTGGCCTCGGGGGAGCGCTCCGCGGGTGAGGTCTCGGCCGGGTTCGACATCAGCCGTCCCGCCGTGTCGCAGCACCTGAGGGTCCTCGTCGAGGCCGGAGTGCTGCGGGTGCGCAACGAGGGGCGTCAGCGGCTCTACTCGGTCAACACATCCGCGCTGGACGAGGTGGGCGACTGGCTCGAGGACCAGCGCGGCCGGTGGAACAAGGCGCTCGACGCCCTGGAACAGGCCATGGAAGAAGGCGAGTCATGACGAACCCGAACTCTCGCGGCACCCTCGGTATCGGCCCGGACGGGGCCTTCCGCATCCGCTTCGAACGCCTTCTCGCGCACCGCCCGGAGCGCGTGTGGGCGTGGATCACCGAGCCCGAGAAGCTGGAGCGGTGGCTCCCCGGATGCGCGATCGAACCCAGGGTCGGCGGCGCGGTCAGCTTCGACTTCGGCGAAGAGGGTGCCGCCACCGGCGTGGTCAGTGAGGTCCGGCCGCCGGGGGAGCAGGGCGTTCTCGTGCACAGCTGGTGCTGGGAGGGCGTGCCGGACTCGGCCGTCCGCTGGACCCTGGAAGGTGTGCCCGGGGGAACCCGGCTCACGCTCGTGCACACCGAGCTCCTCCCCGAGCCCGCCGCCGACTTCGCCACCGGCTGGCACGTGATGCTCGACGCCCTGGCGCTCGCGGCCGACGGCAAGCCCACCGACGACGCTTGGCACGCCGCAGCTGAGGTCGCGGAGCTCTACGCGGCCTCCGGCACCGCAGAGGACTGAGTGCCTGCTGACTAAGGGTGCTGGGCTCCCCTGCCCTGGGGTGTGCTCTTTACCGCGCGGGGGCGGGTTTCCGCGCGGGGGCGGGTTTCCGCGCGGGTATGGGTTCAGTGTGGGTGCTCGTGGGCGGGGGTTGCTTTTCCGGCTGGGGTGTCCTCCTTTCCCGCCGCGCGATTGTGGCCGTCTCCGCTGCGCGCCTCAAGGTCGTCGCCATCGAGCGCTTCGCGCGTCAACGGCGCTCCACCTTGACCCGCTTCGCTGCGACGGCGGGTTGGCGGCTATCGGGAAAGGGGGACGGGTGGTTGAGGTCTGCGCGGTCCCGGCCTTCGGCCGGGTAACCCCGGTCGGCCTGGGGGCCGATGCCTGTCCCTGCGCCGGAGGGTTGACGGGTCGGGTGTCGCGGCCGGTCATGCTCTGCTGCGAACTGCCCCGGCCTTCGGCCGGTGGGCCACTCCGCTGGCGCTGAACGGTTGCTGGTGTCGTGGCCGGTCAATGTGTGCGGCGAACCCCTTTCGGGTGCCTTTCCCCGATGATCTTGCTCCTGTCTCCACCCTCGACCGTCGAGAGTGGAGACAGAGGCAAGATCATCCCCTATTAGTGACCAGGAATTCCAGGTGCGGACAAACATCAAGGCGAGTGGGGAAATAAAGGCCATCCCGGGCGGGAAAAGGGCACCCGAAAAGGGCAACGTTCGGCCTGTCGAGCGAAATCAGTTCCGAAGTCACCGAAGGCAACACTTCCTTTCTCTGGGCTTTTCGCTTACAATAGAAGAATGGCGATCTCTCCTGAAGCACCCACCCCCACCGGGCACACCCCGGTGGACGCCGCGGTGGTCGCTGCTCGGGACGAGACCACCTCCTTCTTTAACCGGGATGTGCCCCTGGGGGCGGCGGGTGAGGTGCTGGACCAGGCCACCCGGGTGTGGGAACACCTCGACCAGATCAAAGTGTCCATGGCCGCCCGGTTGGCGCAGCTGGAGGCCACCGGGCAGCTGTTGGAGCAGGGCGGGCAGAAGAGCCTGCACGACTGGCTGCGCCACGCCTTCGGCATTCCCACCGCCCAGGCCAACGACCTGGCCCTGATCGGGCGGGCCCAGTTCCGCCAGGAAATGGCCCCCACCCTGGAGGCGTTGCACTCCGGGGTTCTGTCGGTGGGTGAGGCCGCCGCCGTCATCAAGGGCTGCGAGGCGGGGGTGGAGAAAAGGGTGAAGGGTGACCACCCCGATGCGGAGCTGTTCCGCGCGCAAATGGAGTGCGGGATCCTGGACTTCAAGGAGTCGCGCCCGAACATGTCGGTGGGTCAGATCACTCGCTTCGCCCACCAGCTGTGCCTGGGGCTCAACCCCAACCGGGTGGAGAAGGACCACGAGGCCGCCCACGCGGCTCGGGGTGCCCAATTGGTCACCACCTTCGACCGCACCTTCCTCCTCCAGATGTGGGGCTCACCCGCTGATGCCCTGAAGGTCCAGGTCGCGTTGGACAACCACCAGGTGCCCTTCCTCCCCGAGGACGGGCTGTCCAAGTACGAGCGCACCTACGACGCCCTCATGGCCGCCCTGGGGTTCGCCCAGTCCCACCAGGGATGCGAGACCCCCACCACCGCCACGGCGCTGATCAACATCACCGTGCCCGCCACGTCCCTGGCCGGCAACGAGGAAGCCGAAGACTCCGGTCCGGCCACCACCGACACCGGGCAGGTCGTGCCGATCTCGGTGGTGCGTGAGTTGATCGGTCAGAGCTGGGTGCGCCGTCTGGTGGTGGAGCAGAAGAGCGGCCAGGTCCTGGACGTGGGCCGCTCGTGCCGGTTGGCTCCGCCCAAGATCCGGGCGGCGGCTTTCCACGGCCACACCAGCTGCGCCTGGCAGTACGGGTGCGATGTCCCCCTGCCGTGGACGCAGGCTGATCACATCGTGGAGTTCTGGCAGGGCGGCACCACCAGTGCCGCAAATATTCAGCCGCTGTGCGCGACCCATAACCAGGTCAAGCACCGGTGGGCGGTGCGCCAGGACCGCCGGATGTGGTCGGGCCGCAACCGAGGCCGCACCGGAAACCGAGGTGGGGCCACGGACCCGGACCCGGATGGGGACCCAGCCCCAGCACCAACCCTGTAATCGTCCACCCCCTACAAGCCTCCACCCGCTTGCGCCGGGCCGCTATCCCCGCGTGCCCAGACCCCACCCCGCCTTCGGGGTGCCGGTCCCGGCCCCGAACCCTCGCCACCCCGGGTGCCGGGGGGTGAGACCTCGCCCTAGAAGCACACTCACCCCTGTTTTTGCCTCCAACAGGGGGCCTCACCCACGCCCCGGCACCGGCCGCCCCCAGACACCAGCCCCCACTCGCCGACCGGGGTTCGCCACACACCATGACCAGCCGCGACACCCCCAACCGTTCCGCTCCGGCGCAGGGGCAGGCATCGGCCCCCAGGCCGAGGGGTTCGCAGCAGAGCATGACCGGCCGCGACACCGCCAGGCGTCAACGCTCCGGCGGAGTGGCCAGTGACGGCCGCCAGGCCGTGCTTGTGCCGTAGGGCCCTTCGGGCCCCGAAGGGGCCCATCGCCTCCCCGACCACACGTCCCCCGTTTCCTGATAGCCGCCCACCCGCCGTCGCAGCGAAGCGGGTCAAGGTGGAGCGCCACTGACGCGCGAAGCGCTCGATGGCGACGACCTTGAGGCGCGCAGCGGAGACGGCCACCATCAAGCGGCAGGAAACGGGGAAACCCGGAACCACCATCACCCCCGCGCGGAAACCTGCACCCGCGCGGTAAGGGACACACTCCAAGAGCATGGGAGCAAGAGCATGGGAGCCCAACACCCTTTGTCAGCAGGCTCTGCGGCCGGAAAGGCCACCGGGGCCGCGGTTCAGGACTCCTGGCTCTCCTCGTTCCCCTCGGCTTCCTGCTCCTCGGGCTTCTGCTCTTCGACCATCGCCCGGAAACCCGAGAGCAGGCAGCGCAGCCCGAAATCGAACCGGCTCGCACTGAACGGCGCCGCACCGGATTCCACGGCCTTCCGGAGAGCGGGAGCGGCCAGGTAGGCCGCCATGGACTCGTCGGCCAGGTCGCCCGCGGGGGCGGAGGAGCGTTCGGCCGACTGGACGTCGAGGGTGGCCGCCCCGCGCACGTAGGAGTCCAGGGTGTCGATCATGTCCAGCTTGACCTGCTCGGGCAGGCCGGTGCCTTCGAAGATCCGCAGCGCGGAGTCCAACCACCTGACCGAGGCCGGGCCGAAGTCGTGCTGGGACTGCCTCAGCTCCAGCACCCACGGGTTCTCCCGGAAGCCCGCCCAGTCGGATCGCGCCCAGGCCTCCAGCTTCTGCCACCACGTGCCGGGCAGTTCGTGCGGGAGGCCGTCCTGGGCGATCACCGTCTCCAGGACCAGGGTCTCCAGAGCGGTGCGGTTGTCGACGTAGGTGTACAGGGTGCCGGGGGCGACCCCGAGCCGGTCCGCGAGCTTGCGCATGGACAGGGCGCTCAGCCCTTCGGCCTTGATCATCTCGACGGCGGTCTCGACGATCAGCTCCCGGGACAGGCGCCGCCGGGGCCCCGGTGCGCGCCGTCGGCCGCGGGACCCTCCGCCGGGCGGGTTCTCGGCCGCTGGCTCGGGTGTGGTTGGCATTGCTCCAAACTAACGTCCCCCTGGACCGCCGCTCTTGTACGGGCTGTCGGCCCACAGGCCCGGCTGTCCGTCTACAGCCCCGAGTGGACCCGGCGGGGGCGCCGCGAGCTGAGCCGCCGCAGGAGCACTTCGAAGGGGCCGCGTACGCCGCGCCGCTCCATGAGGGCGGCGACCACGACGGTGACCAGCCAGAGGCCCACGGCGAACAGGGCCATGGTGGCGCTGGTCAAGTGACCGCCGAGCCCCAGACCCCACAGGGAGAGCACCGGGGCCATGACGATCGAGTGGCTGATGTAGCCGCTCAGGGAGCGCTTGCCCAGGGCGGCCACCGAGGTGATCACCACCGGCGGGCGCGCCCGGCGGGTCAGGCGCTCGGCGGCGAGCACGAACAGCGCCGCGTACCCCAGTCCGCCGACGAGGCCGGTGGTCCAGGCCATCACGCTCATCGCCATGTCGGTGAGCCCGTAGTACGGGGCCGGGTCGAACGCGCCCACGTGCTTGAGCGCCTTGGGGAGTGCGCCGGCCAGCCCCAGGGCTGTCCCGCCGACGGCGACGCCGAGTACGAGCTTCCGGTGCCGCCCGGACTCCTCGATGATCCGGTGCCTCGCGGCCCACATGCCGATCAGGATGGCGACGGGGAGGACCAGTCCGAGACCGTTGACGAAGAGCAGGGCGAACCAGCTGACCAGGCGCATCACAACGGAGGCGAGATAGTTGTCCTCTCCGGATCCGCTGGCCCAGCTGCGGTCGCCCTCCACCGCCACTGGGGGAGCCCCGGCCGGGGCGATCACGAGGATCGCGACCAGCGCCGCGGCGGCGATGACGAAGCCTAGGGCGAGTAGGCCGACTCCGGTGAGGATGCCCCTCCGCAGCCGTCGCTCGCTTCCGTACAGGAACAAGGCGCACAGGAACAGGCCGATGAGCCCGTAGGCGGCCAGGACCTCGGTGCCCAGCAGTAGGGCGGCGTGCACGAAACCGAAGACGAACAGCCACCGGTTGCGGCTGCGGATGGTCGCCGCGGCCTCCTCCTGGCTGGCGCCGCCGGCCATCCGTCGGCTGAGGGTCTGGACGATCCCGTAGCCGACGAGGAAGGCGAAGAGCGGGTACACGCGTACGTCCAGTAGGGCGAGCATGAGGAACTGCGTGACGCTGTCGGCGGCCGAGGTCGGATCCGGGTAGTCCATGGAGCCCGTGTAATCCCCGGCGTACAGGAAGAAGGCCGTGTTGGACAGCAGGATCAGCAGCAGCATCCCTCCCCTGGCGAAGTCGGGTGCCAACAGTCGTTCGCCCTGCATGTGCGGACCTCCAACCTATCTTTGAACACTGTTCAGAATTGTAGGTGAGGTGCCGGGGTCCTTCAAGGGGGCATCCCGTCCGCAGGCTGTCCCTCCGACCCCTTTGTGTGCCTCAGATCACACGCGTGGTAGCGTCCGCCCGCCGAACACGCCGTAGCGGAGGAGTCGCTCAGATGGCCACTGTCAGCACCGTTCGAGGCGAGGTCGACAGCGCAGACCTCGGTCGGACCTACATGCACGAACACGTCTTCGTCCTCACCCCGGACATCCAGCAGGACTTCCCTGGGGAATGGGGCGACGAGGACGAGCGGGTGGCGGACGCGGTCGCACGCCTGCGCGCACTCGCCGGGCAGGGGGTCCGGACGGTCGTCGATCCCACGGTCATCGGGCTCGGCCGGTACATTCCGCGCATCCGGCGGATCGCCGACCAGGTACCCGAGCTCAACATCGTGGCGGCGACCGGGATCTACACCTACGACAGCGTCCCGCGCTACTTCAGATACCGGGGTCCGGCCCTCAACGAGGCTCTAGGCACGGAGGTCCCCGACCCCATGGTGGACATGTTCGTCGCCGACATCACCGAGGGGATCGCCGGGACCGGGATCCGTGCGGGCATGCTCAAGTGCGCGATCGACGAGGAAGGGCTGACCCCGGGCGTCGAGCGGGTGATGCGCGCCGTCGCCCGCGCCCACCACGAGACCGGCGTCCCCGTCACCGTGCACACCCACCCGGGCGCCAAGACGGGCCCGCTGGTGCAGCGGGTGATGTGCGACGAGGAGGGTGTGGCCCCGGGCCGGATCGTCCTCGGCCACAGCGGTGACACCACCGACTACGACCATCTCGCCGACCTCGCCGACGCCGGGTTCGTCCTGGGCATGGACCGCTTCGGCCTCAACTTCGACACGACCTTCGAGGCCCGCGCGGACACGCTCGTCGAGATGTGCCGCCGCGGCTACGCGGAGCGGATGGTGCTCTCCCAGGACGCGGCCTGCTACAACGACTGGATCGATCCGAACGTGATGGCGTTCCTGCCCCAGTGGAACTACCTGCACCTGGGTGAGGAGGTCCTGCCGCACGTCCGCGAGCGCGGTGTGACGGAGGAGCAGGTCCGGGCGATGCTCGTGGACACTCCGAGGGCCTTCTTCGAGGGTGCCCTCCCCGCCGCCTGACCCTCAGTCGATCCCCCGCGCGCTGCGGCCCGGACGGGCCGCAGCGCGCGCGTCTGTCGTGCCCGATAAGAGGTGTGTCATTGACGTTAGTGTGTGAGGCACACTATCGTGCGACTCATGAAGGAAGACGAGCGTCTGGCCGGACACCTCCAGGAACTGCGGCGCGGCACTGTGGTGCTGGCCTGCCTGGCCACCCTGGGACGTCCGCGCTACGGCTACGCGCTGCTCGAGACCCTGGAAAAGGCCGGGTTCTCGGTGGACGGCAACACGCTCTACCCACTCCTGCGGCGCCTGGAGAAGCAGGGCCTGCTGACCAGCGAGTGGAACACCGAAGAGGCGCGGCCGCGCAAGTTCTACCTGGTCAGCCCCGACGGTGAGGAACTGCTCGACAGACTGACGGGGGAGTGGGACGCGCTCGACGGCGCGATCCGTGCCCTCACGGAAGGGGATACCCATGGGTGACCGGGCCGCCGAACCCGCTCTGACCGACCGCTACGTCTGGGCCGTCACACGTCACCTGGGGCCGGAAACCGGCCCGGACGTGGCGCGTGAACTGCGCGGATCCATCCACGACACGATCGAAGCCAAGGTCGGGGCCGGGGCCGACCCCGACCGGGCCGAGGAGGAGGCACTCACCGAACTCGGTGACCCGGACGCCCTCGCCCGCGAGTACGGAGAGGTGCCCGGGTACCTGATCGGCCCGGCCGTGTACCCCGGTTACGTCCGACTGCTGAAGGTGCTCCTGGCCGTCCTGGTGCCGCTCGCCCTGGCCCTGGTGTTCGTGGACCGGTTCGCGGTCGGCGCCGAGGGCTTCGGCGACATCGCCCTCGAGATGGTGGGCGCCGTCATCGCGGTCACGGTGCACGTCTGCTTCTGGGTGACCCTCGCCTTCGCGCTCATCGACCGGGCGCGCCCCGCCCACGCACGCGGCGAGCCGTTGGCCCCGTGGCGCACCGACCAGCTGCCCGCCGGGACCCCGTGGCGCCAGGTCCGCCTGCCGGGGACCATCGCCTACGTGCTCTTCGTCGCCCTGGTGATCGCCCTCCTGATCTGGCAGTTCGCCGGTGTCACGGACCCGACCATGCAGGTCCAGATACTCAACCCCGACCTCGCCCTGACCTGGGTGGCACTGTTGATCGGCGCGCTTGTCGCCGAGATCGCCCTGGCCGTCGCGGTCTGGCGGGCCGGCCGGTGGACCCCGCCGCTCGCGGTGGGCTACGTGCTCGCCAACGCCACGTGGGCGCTCGTGGCCGTGTGGCTGCTGCTCCAGGACCAGCTGATCGTCCCCGATCTCCCAGAGCGGTTCGGTGCGGTGTTCGGTGTTGCCGCCGACTGGACGGTCCCGACCTCCCTCATCGCGGCCGCGGTGCTCCTCATCGCCGTCTGGGAGATCGTCGACTGCCTGCGGAACACCCGTCAGGCCGCCACCCGCCGGGCCAGCACCCGGCCCTGACTCCGGCGAACCGGACGGACCCGCGCGAGACGGGTCACGGGTGGACGTGGAGGAGCCGGCAGCAGTTGAACGCCGTCCACGTGATGTCGGACGCCGCCTCCTCCCGCATCTGTTCCAGGGTCCGAGGGCCCTGGGCGATCGAGAACGCCGCGGTGATCCCGGAGCGGCGGAGCTCCTCCTGGGTGACGGACACGCTGCCAGCGATCACCACGACGGGCACGTGCGCGGGGGTGAACCGGCGCACGGCGTCGACGACCTTGCCGCCGAGGGACTGGCTGTCGAAGCGCCCCTCACCGGTGAGGACCAGGTCGGCCCAGGAGAGCAGCTCTTCGGCGTCGAGGACCTCGGCGACCAAGCGCGAGCCCGGGACGAGCTGCGCACCGAGGAGGGTGGTCAGCGTCGCCGGAATGCCGCCCGCCGCGCCCGCCCCGGGAAGGTTACGGACGTCGTCCCCGGTCGTCTCGGCCAGGACGTCGGCGAGCCGGGCCAGTCCGGTGTCGAGGACGCGCACGTCCTCGGGGGTCGCGCCTTTCTGGGGGCCGAAGACCGCGGCCGCGCCCGTGTCACCCACCAGCGGGTTGGTGACGTCGCAGGCGACGCGCCACCGAACGGCGCGGGCGCGCGGGTCGAGCGCGGTGGTGTCGAGGGCGGCCAGGTCGTTGAGGTCCCCGCCCCCGTCGGGGAGCTCGGCCCCGCCGGAGTCGAGGAAGCGCGCCCCGAGCGCGCTCAGCATGCCGGTTCCGCCGTCCGTGGAGGCCGACCCCCCGATGCACAGGAGGATCTCCTCGACCCCCGTGTCCAGCAGTTCCCGCACGACGCGTCCGACCCCTCGGCTGGTCGCGGCGCGCGGCTGGAGCGGCACGTCGGCGACGTCGGGCAGGCCGTTGGCCTCGGCGGCCTCGACCACGCCGGTTCTGCCGTCGGGGGAGACCCCGAACCGGGCGCTTGTCGGTCGGCCGAGGGCGTCGGTGGTGTCCACCGAGAGCGCGGTGGTGCCCCAGGAGCCGAGCAGCGCGTCGAGGGTGCCCTCGCCCCCGTCCGCGAAGGGCAGGGTGCGGACGGACACGGGGGTGCCGCGGCCGCTGAACGCTTCTCGGGCCCCGTCCGCCATGGCCTCCGCGACCTCTACGGCGGACGCACTCCCCTTGAACGAGTCCGGGACCACCGCGACCCGGACGGCGGCGGACTCGTCATGCGCGTGAAACTCGTTGGACATGTCCGAGATCCTAGGAGTCTCGCGGGTGCGAATCGACGGTGGAGCGCCCAGACTTCCTGCGGTTTCAGCTCTGGGGTATGTGCGAAGTGCCCAGTGTGGTGACCGGTTCGGGACCCAGGGCGGCGAGGGCGTAGAGCGCCATGCGGAGCGAGGCCAGGTGGTCGGGGCGGCGGATGTCCAGGCCGGTGTCGGCCCTGATCCGGTCGACCCGCTGGAGGAGGGTGTTCCGGTGGACGAACACGGTGTCGGCCGCGGCCTGCATCGAGCCGGTGGCGGCCACGGCGGAGACGGTCCGCCGTTGTGCCTCGCTGAAGGAGGAGACCCGGCCGGCCAGGCGCGTGAGCGTGCGGTGGGGCAGGTGCGCCACGGCGACGGCGGTCTCCCGCGACCACGGTTCCGCCGAGTCGAGCGGCGGGAGCAGGCCGGCGTAGTGGCAGAGCGCCCGCGACTCCTCGGCGTAGGCGAGCAGGACACCGACGTCGTCGGTCACCGGGGTGCTGGTGTGGCGGCTCTCGGCGGGCAGCCCCAACGAGTCGGCCGACGGGGCCTTGCCCGAGGCGATGAGCCAGAGTGCACCGTGGAGTACGGCGGCCCGCCGCCCGGGGTCGCCGTTGATCCGTGCCGCGGCCGTCTCGGCCAGCGGGGGAGGGGCCGCTCCGGCGTCCTGGCGGGGTGCGCCCGCCGTCCACAGCGCCAGGGACCACGGTGGCGGCAGCCCGGCCGCGGTCAGGCGGGACCGTGCGTCGTCCGGGCGGGTCGTACCCGAACTCAGCGCCGCGACCAGGTCCCGTGCCTCGGTGTGCCGACGACCGGCCGCGTCCTGCGCGTGCTCCTGGGTGATGAGGAGCTGGACGGTGAGGGCGACGACCCTGGCCAGCGACTCCACCTCACGGGGGTCGCCGGTGACCCCGACGACCCCGCGCAGCTCCCCGTCGAGCATCAGCGGCTCGTTCGCGCCGGGCCGGTCGGCGGTGCCGGGGCCGGGGGCGGTCACGAGCACGCTTCGGCGCTCGGCGATCACCCGCTGCGCCCCTCGGTGCAGGCTGCCCACCCGGGCGGGGTCGAGGCAGGCGATGATGGTGCCGTGCTCGTCCATCACGTTGATGTTGTGGCTGATCGTCGGGGCGATGAGGTCGACCACGCGCTGGGCGAGTTCACTGCTCAGAGGGGTCCTGGGCCGGTCGTCGGGCATACCGACAGAGTAGTGACCCGTGCCTGGGTCCTCCTGTCCACCGGACCAGAGTTGTCCACAGGAGACAAAAGTGTTGGGAGCTTGTCGGTAAGAGCGGGCATGATGTCGACATGGATCGAGTCCTCCCTCCGACATGGCGCCCGTCCAGCGAAGCCGAACTCGAAGCCGCTCTGAACGAAGGCGCGTTCACCGAGACCCCGAAGCGCGAGGCGAAGCAGCAGCTCCGGGGGTCCAAGGACCAGGCGAAGGACATGGCCTCCTTCGCCATCGACGGCGGTCTGATCGTGGTCGGTGTCAGCGAGATCAAGGCCGAGGGCCGGTTCGAGCTCGCCCCGGTCGAGTGGGTCGACCAGATCCTGGAGACCCCCGCCCGGATCGCCGCCTCGTCCTGCGACCCGCCGCTCCAGGTCTCGGTGGACTGGCTCGAGAGCGAGCGGCCGGGCCACGGCTACCTGCTCATCGAGGTGCCCGCCTCACCGCTGGCCCCGCACATGGCCGGGGGCGCGTACTACGGGCGCGGCGACAAGGAGAAGCGGCGCCTGTCCGACGCCGAGGTGGAACGGCTCATCCGGGCCAGGGACGCCTCCCTCGACGTCGTGCGCACCGCGCTGCACGAACAGGTGCGCAAGGACCCGTTCCCGGAAGGGGAGCTGGCGCACCTGCACGTGGTCGCCCTGCCCTCGCGCCAGGTACCCGGCATGTTCAAGGCGTGGACCGCCTCGGAGAACTCCCAGCCCCTGCTCTTCGACCTCGTCCGGGACGGGATCTCCGGCCAGACCCGGGAGCGCGGCGGCGGGGAGGCCGACGTGTCACCGACCTTCCAGGAGCTCCGTTCCGGGTTCCGCACGGCGGGCGGGGTCGGTATCGGGAGCCAGCCCTCGTCGGAGGGCGGTGAGCAGGACGAGCTGCGGTTCGTCGTCCGGGAGCGCGGCGAGGTCTCCTTGTACTGCGGGCGGGCCGGTGACCGCAGGAACGGCCAGCACCTGTTCTTCGACGGCGCGCTGGCCTTCCGGGTCCGGGCCTTCCTCGACCTGCTCGGCAACCTCTCCGAGGACGCCGGGTACGGCGGCAGCTGGGACGTGGGCGTGGCGGTCACCAATATGCACGGGGTGTCCGCGTGGGCCGGAGGGCCCCTGTACTCCCCGGATGTGGAGTACGACGCGGAACGCTACGAACAGGTCACCCGGGTGCCCCAGCTGGAGCTGGAGAAGCCGGGCAGTGCGACCGACCGCCTCGTCGGCGAACTCCTCCGGTCGCTGGGCAACGCCTCGGCCCACTCCGACCTGCTCTCGGACCCCGAGTAGAGCCGGTCGGCCGCCAGTCGCGGAGCGGTCGGTCACCGGGCCACGCGGCTCCGCCACCGGGGAGCACTGATAGCTTCTCCGCCATGGAGACAACTGGCCCGGCTGACTGGCGGGCGGCCAACCGTTCGCACTGGGACGAGAGGGTCCCCCTGCACATCGCGAGCGACTTCTACGACCTGGACGGTTTCCGGGCCGGGGCGGACGCGCTGCGGGCATTCGAGCGCGCCGAGGTCGGCGACGTCACCGGGAAGTCGCTGCTCCACCTGCAGTGCCACATCGGGCTGGACACGCTGTCGTGGGCGCGGCACGGCGCGAAGCGCGTGGTCGGGCTGGACTTCTCCGGACCCGCCGTGGAGATGGCCCGCGGCCTCGCCGCCGAGATCGGTCTCCCGGACGGACAGGCGGGCTTCGTCGAGGCCGACGTGTACGACGCGGCCGCCGCCGTGCCGGAGGAGAGCTACGACATCGTCTACACGGGTGTCGGTGCGCTGTGCTGGCTCCCCGACATCCACCGCTGGGCACGGACCGCGGCGTCGCTCGTCGCCCCCGGCGGCTTCCTCTACCTCGCGGAGTTCCACCCGCTCACCGACGTCCTCGACGACGAGACGGGCACCCGGGTCGTGCGGGACTACTTCGCGAAGGACGCTCGGGTGGACGAGACCCCCGGCACGTACGCGGACCTGGAGGCCAGGACCGTCCACAACCGCAGCGTGGAGTGGCAGCACCCCATCGGGGACGTGATCACGTCCCTCGCCTCCGCCGGGCTGCGGATCGAGTTCCTCCACGAGCACGACGCCACGCTCTTCCCCCGGTTCGGGGACCTCGAACGTACCGCCGAGGGCTTCTACCGCTTCCCGGCCTCCCGCCCCAGCATCCCGCTGATGTACTCGCTGCGAGCACGCAAGCCCTGACCCGGGGCGCGGAACCCCGCCGTCGTCCACGGCGGGGGCGTCAGAGCCAGTCGTGTTCGCGCGCGTACCGCGCCGCCTCGTGCCGGGTCCGCGTCTGGGTCTTCTGCATCGCGTTCGAGAGGTAGTTGCGCACCGTCCCCTCCGCCAGGTGGAGCCGGGCGGCGATCTCGGCGGCTGAGTACCCTTCACCGGTCGCCCTCAGCACGTCGATCTCCCGGTCGGTGAGCGGGCAGTCGTCGATGACGGCGAGCGCGGACACGTCCGGGTCGACCCACCGCCTGCCTTCGTGCAGGGTCCTGATGACCGAGGCGATGTCCGCCGGATCCGCCGACTTGCTGACGAAGCCCTGGACCCCGAGCCGCAGCGCCTTGCGGAGCACGCCGGGCCTGGCGTGCCGGGTCAGCATGAGGATGACCTGATCCGGTCGCTCGCGGCGGATCGCGGCGACGGCGCCGAGCCCGTCCACCCCGGGCATCTCCAGGTCGATGACGAGCACGTCGGGCCGGTGCCGGAGCGTGGCCGCCACTGCCGCCGCGCCGTCGTCGGCTTCGGCGAGTACGCTGACCTCCCCCTCGAGCGGGAGCAGCGATGCCAGGGCCTTGCGGAGGAGGGCCTCGTCGTCGGCGAGTACCACGGTGGTCATCGGTCGTCCTTTTCGTGTGTTCCTTCTTTGGCGGGCAGGCCGGTTCCGGAGTGCTGCCGTGGAAAACGCGCGGCCGTCCGAAACCGCCCGTCCTTCTGTTCCGCCGAGAGTTCGCCGCCGCCGTCGGCCACCCGTTCCCTGAGGGTGGCGAGGCCGCTGAGCTTGGGCGGCGCCCCGTCCCGCACACCGTCGTTGACGATGGTGATGCCCGCTTCCGTGAGGGTGACCCACACCTGTTCAGCCTGTGCGTGCCGCAGGATGTTGGTCGTCGTCTCCCGGAGGACCTGGCCGAGCAGCTCGCCCCCGCGCGTATCGACGTCGGCCCCGCGGTCGACGTGGACGCGGATCCCCGCGGCTTCGAAGAGGTTCTTGGCATTCTCCAACTCCGCGGGCAGGTTGAGGCGGCGCTGTGCGTAGGCGAGCTCCTTGGTCTGGGCGATGGTGTCGCCGACCAGGGTGTGCACCTCGCCCAATTCCCGCTCCACCTGGTCGATGTCGCTGTGCACGAGTTTTCGGGCCAGCGCGACTTTCAGCTTCACCACGTGGAGCGTGTGCCCTTGGATGTCGTGCAGATCACTGGCGAAACGCACGCGTTCCCGGACCACTGCCATCTCCGCCTCGCGTTCCCGTGACTCCGCCAGCTCCTCGATGAGGCCGGAGACCACGTAGTTGAGGGAGGTCAGGACGACCCCCACGACGGCGACGCTCGTGGCGCCGACTGCGTACTCGAGCAGAACGAGACCGGCCTCTTCGGTTGACATCACCAGGCGCAACGCGACCACCGAGGCGATGAAGGCGACCAGGACCAGCGCCGCGACCCGGCGGTGGCGCGGCAGCTGGAAGACGAGGATGGTGCCGGCGACGGAGAGGCCGAAGGACGCGGAAGGGCTGTCCACGACCAGAACCCCGAAGATCCACACGGCGGCCGCGACGGCCAGGCAGAGAAGCGTCGTGCGGGAGTGGCGTGCCGACTTCCACGCGGCGACCGCCACGATGGCCGCCACCACGCCCAGCCCGAGCACGGTCGCCTCCCCCCAGGTCTCGGCGTTGCCCGAAACCAGCAGCGCCCCCACGGCGGAGAGTGACGCCAACACGATGTTGCGGCTGACCGTGCGGAGGTGCCCCTGCGTCGCTTCGGTGCGATCGGACGTCATGTGGGCCTTTCCAGGGTCGGTCAGTGGAACCCGTCCCAGTATTCTTCCGGCTTCACTCGGCCACCAGTGACACCACGTCATGACCTCACCTGGAAAAACGTCATGGCGGAGTGGTGACGCGGCTCCACTGCCGATCGGGTGGGCCGACGGCTGGAATAGACGGCATGTCCTCTACACCAGTGATCGACGTCGAACGACTGAACCTCGAGTACGGAGACTTCCACGCCGTGAAGGACCTGTCCTTCCACGTACGGCGCGGGGAGTTCTACGCACTGCTCGGCACGAACGGGGCGGGTAAGACCTCGGCCTTGGAGACCGTCGAAGGCCACCGCGCCGCCACATCGGGCACCGTGCGGGTCTTCGGCGAGAACCCGCGCGACCGCCGGTCCGTGCGGCCCAGGACCGGCATCATGCTGCAGGAGAGCGGCTTCTCGCCGGACCTGACGGTGCGCGAGTCGGTCCGGCTGATCGGAACGCTCACTCGGCGGGCGGACAGCGTCGAGCGCGTACTCGGCGTCGTCGACCTGACCGGCAAGTCCGGAACCAAGGTGTCCCAGCTCTCCGGCGGTGAGAAGCGGCGCCTGGACTTCGCCACCGCCGTGTACGGCACTCCGGAGCTGATCTTCCTTGACGAGCCCACCACCGGCCTGGACATCCAGTCCCGGGACGATCTCTGGGACGCCGTCGACCGGCTGCGCGAGGACGGGTCCACCGTCGTGCTCACCACGCACTACCTGGAGGAGGCGCAGCAGCGCGCCGACCGCATCGGGCTGATGCACAAGGGCTCTCTCCACCGGGAGGGGACCGTCTCCGAACTGACACGGAGCCTGCCGGCCACGATCCGCTTCACCCTCCCGTCCACCGCGCCGACACCGCCGCTCCAGGCCGTGGACGAGGGCGGCGGCACGCTCCTCGTCGAGACCCTCGGATTGCAGAGGGACCTGCACACCCTGCTCGGCTGGGCCCAGGACCACGCGGTGGAACTGCGGGACCTGCGGGCCGGTCCGACCCGGCTCGACGACGTCTTCCGCGCCATCGGCAGCGACTAGCACCAGCCGCACCCGCCAAGAAGCCTGACTCTCCAAGAAACGGACCCGCGCCATGCTCGCGATCGCTCACAGTGAGCTGATCCAGATCTTCCGGAACCGGCTGGTTCTGGTCACCATGCTCGTTCTTCCCGCGGCGTTCAGCGCCTTCTACATCTACCTGCACGACACCGTCCCGGGGCTGGACCTCGGCGCCATCGCGGCGGTACTGGTGTTCCTCGTGGTGACCCTAGGGCTCTACACGACCACGGTGACCACGCTCGCCTCGCGGCGGCAGACCCTCTTCCTCAAGCGGCTGCGATCCACCGCGGCGGGTGACACCGGCATCCTCACCGGCCTGCTGCTCCCGGTCACCGCCATCACGCTGGTCCAGGTGGCCGCGGTCCTCGCCGTACTGGCCGTGGTCGCGGGTGAACCGACTCATGTCCTCCTCCTCGCGGCGGCGGTTCTCTCGACGGTGACGATGATGCTCGGCCTGGGCCTGGCCACGGCCGGGCTCACCAACTCGCCCGAACACGCCCAGGTGACCACGCTGCCCGTCATGGTCGGCACCTTGGCCCTGTCGGGCTGGGTGGGGTTCACCGGCACCGAGGAGCTCACCCTGCTGAAGCGGCTGCTACCCGGCGGCTCGGCCACCGAACTGGTCGCCAACGCCTGGAACGGCGGTACTTCGGTCGCGGACTCCCTGTTCCTCCTGGCACCCACGCTGGCCTGGGTCGTCGTCGCCGTCGCACTCGCCGTCCGGATCTTCCGATGGGAGCCGCGCCGGTAGCACCGCACCGGCCAGCAGGACGCCCGCCGCCAACCGTCATCCCCGGGAGCCGGTCAGCCCTGCGCGCCGGAAGGCCGCCCCGAGGAGGTGGGCGGCCGGGTGCCCTCCGCGATCACCCGCACCGGCGCACCGGTGAAGAAACCGTCGATGTCCTCCAGCGCCTGGGTGAAGTAGGTGCGGTAGTTCTGCCTGGACACGTACCCCAGGTGCGGGGTGAGCACCGTGCGCGGCGCGGTCACCAGGGGGTCGTCCGGCCGCGGCGGTTCGGTGTCGAAGACGTCCAGGCCAGCGCCGCCCAGACTCCCCTCCTGGAGTGCTGCGCACAGCGCCCCGGTGTCGACCAGCCCGGCGCGCGCCGTGTTGACCAGCACGGCGCCGGGTTTCATCGCCGCGAGCTCCGGTGCGCCGATCGTGTGCCGGGACCGGTCGCTGAGCCGCAGGTGCAGCGAGACCACGTCGGAGGTGGAGAGCAGCACGTCCTTGGCGACTGCCTCGACACCCATCCCCGCTGCCCTGTCAGTGTCGAGGTTCTGGCTCCACGCCAGCACCCGCATGCCGAAGGCACGGCCGACCGCGGCGACTCGGCTGCCGATCTTCCCCAACCCCACCAGACCGAGAGTCGAACCCTCGAGCTCCTCACCGAGCGTGCTCTGCCAGCGCCCCTCCCGCACCGCCCGGTCCTCGACGACCAGGTTCCGGCGCAGTGCGGTGATGAGGGCCCAGGTGAGCTCGGCCGGCGGCACTGAGGAGGAAGCCGTCCCGCACACGGTCACCCCGAGGTCCGGTTCGATCGCGCTGTTGGCCATACCGGTCGTGACCACGAGGCGCAGGTCCGGAAGCCGGTCCACCACCGAACGCTTCAACGGGGTCCGTTCGCGCATCAGCACCACCGCCTGGCAACCCTTCAGCCAGTCCACGAGCTGGTCGTCGTCCCGCACCGGTTCCCGGTAGACCGCGAGCTCGATGCCCAGCCCGGAGTCCGCCCAGGGTGCCAGCGAGGCGGCGACCCCTTGGTAGTCGTCCAATATCGCCACTCGAACGCTCATCGCAGTGCCCCTTCAGTCAGTGGAATCCGTTGGCCGGACTACGGCTATACCACAGCGCCACAGGGGCGGGCGTCCCCGCCCCGGGTCTCGCCGGAGGGGCGGCGCATCCACCGTTCGGTGGATGCCGGGGCTCAGTCGTATCCGTGTGAGACCGGGGCCGGACAGGCGATCCGCGTCGGGGCGCCGTTGGCCAGGCTTGTGGGCATGGCGATCATCGAAGCGACAGAGCTCAGCAAGAGGTACGAAGGCCAAGTGGTACTGGACGGCTTCTCCTTCTCTGTGGACGAAGGGGAGATCTTCGGGATCCTCGGCCCCAACGGGGCGGGGAAGACCACCGCCGTCGAGTGCGTGGAAGGCCTGCGGCGCCCCGACTCCGGTCAGGTGCGGGTGCTCGGGTCCGATCCGATCCGGCAGGGCGCGGAGCTGCGCGAGCACATCGGCGTCCAGCTCCAGGACACCCGACTGCCCGAGAACATCAAGGTGTGGGAGGTGCTCGACCTCTACGCCTCGTTCTACGCCAAGCCCCGCGACTGGCGTGAGCTGTTGGAACAGTGGGGCCTCGCGGACAAGCGGAACACGTATTTCGGGAAGCTTTCCGGCGGGCAGCAGCAGCGCCTGTTCATCGCCCTGGCCATGGCCGGTGACCCGAGGGTCGCCTTCCTGGACGAACTCACCAGCGGGCTCGACCCCCAGGCCCGCCGGGCCACTTGGGAGCTGGTCAAGCACGTCCGTGCCGAGGGCGTGACCGTGGTCCTGGTCAGCCACTTCATGGACGAGGTCGAGGAGCTGTGCGACCGGGTCGCGGTCCTCGACCGGGGCCGCCTCGTCGCCCTGGACAGCCCTCAGGGGCTGATCGACGGCGTGGACACCGAGTACCGGATGAGCTTCCAGCTCATGGACGCGAGCGTCCCCGAACCCGCAGGACTGCTGAGGGGCCTCGACGGAGTGACCTCGGTGTCCAGCGCCGAGGGCCGGGTCGTCGTGACCGGGTGGGGCGACTTCGCCACCGACGTCACCTCGGCACTGGCCCGCGAGCGTGTCCTCGTCACCGACCTGCGCATCGACAAGCGCACCCTGGACGACGCCTTCGTCGCCCTTACCGGCCGCTCACTCCAGGCCTGACTGTTCCCCGCAGGCCAGATCCAAGCCGATTGAGGCCGTTCCCACCAGTCCCAGGCCCCGCCGAGCCCGAACCCAACGGAAGGACCGCCGTGACCACCCTCGCCAAGCTCACCACCGTCGAGACCAAGCTGCTGGTGCGTGAACCCGGATCCGTGTTCGCCCTACTCATCCCCCTCTTCATCC
Organism: Nocardiopsis nanhaiensis; assembly: GCF_054778635.1. Classification (NCBI taxonomy): domain Bacteria; kingdom Bacillati; phylum Actinomycetota; class Actinomycetes; order Streptosporangiales; family Nocardiopsidaceae; genus Nocardiopsis; species Nocardiopsis nanhaiensis. The sequence goes on along the minus strand of NZ_BAAGZJ010000016.1, from coordinate 35,392 downwards.
TCGTGGTCTTCGGGAGCGCGATCACGGAGGGGGACACCTTCATCATGCCGATGGCCGTGTCGTACGGGATCGCCATGGTCGGCCTCTACCTGCTCCCCACGACCCTGGCCACCTACCGGGAGCGGGGCATCCTGCGCAGGCTCTCGGTGACGCCGGTGCGCCCGAGCAACCTGCTCACCGTGCAGATCCTGCTCCAGCTGGCACTCGCCGTGTTCGCGGTCTCGCTGCTGCTCGTGGTCGGGATCGGGTTCTTCGGCGCCCACGCGCCCAGCGCCGTGTGGTTCCTGGCGGTCTTCGTGCTCGGAACCGCCGCGATGTTCTCCATCGGCCTGCTCATCGCCTCGCTCTGCACCAACGGGCGGTCCGCCAACGGCATCGGCGTGCTGCTCTTCTTCCCGCTGGCCTACCTGGGCGGCCTCATGCAGCCCGTCGAGCACATGCCCGCTATCCTGGCGCCCGCCAGCGGGTACACCCCGTTGGGGGCCCTGCGGCAGAGCCTCCAAGACGTCTGGAGCGGCGTGGTCCCCGCGCCGTTGGCCCTGGTCACCATGGCCGTCTACGCCCTGGTCCTCAGCTTCGCCGCGGCCAGGTTCTTCCGCTGGGAGTGAGTATGGAGACGGTGTCCGCACCCGACCTCGACCTGCGGGAGCGGCGGCTGCGTCGGCTCACGGCCTCCGTGCCCTACGTGCTCCTGGCGGCCTCCTCCGCCCTGACCCTGGTCACCCACGACCTTCCCCTGGCTTGGCACCTGGAGACGCTCGGTCTCGCGGTTCTCGCGGCGGCCCTTGTCTGGACGATGACCGGCCTGAACCCGGAGTGGACCTCCCGCCCGGGGCTGATGGCCGCCTTCGTCGCCGTGCTGATCGTGATGATCGCCGTGCTCAGCACCCGGAGCATCTGGTTCGCGGGCTTCTTCGGGTTCGTCGGCTACGTGTACTCCACACAGTTCCTCCGCGGCTGGTGGAAGCCGGCGGGAGTGACGGCCACCGCCGCGGTCTCCGTCACCGCCTTCATGGGCGGGCTCCCCGAGCCCACACCCTCCTCGGTCGGCGTCCATCTGGTCTTCGTCGCCGCGGTGGCCGTCATGGTCACGGTGTTCAGCCAGGTCGGAGAGGTCACCGCCGAACGCAGCGATGAGCGCAGCCGGGTGGTGGAGCGCCTGCGGGAGTCCATCCGAGAGAACGAAGGCCTCCAGGCCCAGTTGCTGCTCCAGGCCCGGGAGGCCGGGGTGCACGACGAGCGGGAGCGCATGGCCCGGGAGATCCACGACACCCTGGCGCAGGGGCTGGTCGGCATCATCACCCAGCTCCAGGCGGCCGAACGGGCCGAGGCCGGGGCGGCGACCGGGGCCGACCGTACAGCCGAGGTCGGGGCCGGATCTGGGACCGGCGCCGGTGTCGAGTGGCGGCTCCGGGTCGCCAACGCCACCCGCTTGGCCCGCGACAACCTGGCGGAGGCACGCAGGTCCGTGCACGCCTTGGGCCCGGGGCACCTGGAGAGCACTCCGCTGCTCGACGCGCTGTCCGACCTCACCGCCGAATGGTCCCGGCTCAACGGGGTGCGCGCCGACTTCACCGCGACCGGGCCGGAACGCCCCCTGCACGACGAGGTCGAGGCGGCCCTGCTCCGCACCGCCCAGGAGTCCCTGGCCAACGTCGCCAGGCACGCCGGGGCCACCAGGGTCGGGGTGACGCTGTCGTACATGGAGGACCTGGTCGCCCTGGACGTACGCGATGACGGTGTGGGCTTCGCGCCCGGCCCGAACCTCGGGGACAAGTCCGGGACAGAGGACCCTGACGGGGGAGAAGGCACGGGCTGTGGAGCCGACTCGGCCGGGGGAGAGGACACGGGCGGCGGGTTCGGCCTGACATCGATGCGGCAGCGGTTGGCCCGGCTGGCGGGCACCCTGGAGATCGAGTCCGAACCCGGTGCCTGGGCGGCCGTCTCCGCCACCGTTCCGGCCGTTCCGAGGGAGACCCCCGGTGAGTGAAGCCCGTATCCGTGTCCTGGTGACCGACGACCACCCCGTCGTCCGCGACGGCATCCGCGGCATGTTCGACGGCGAACCGGGGTTCGAGGTGGTCGGGGAGGCCGCTGACGGTGCCCGTGCCGTCGAGCTCGCGCGCGCCTTGGAACCCGACGTGGTGCTGATGGACCTGCGCATGCCCGGGATGAACGGCGTCGAGGCCATCCGGGAGCTCACCCGGCTGGGCCTGCCGACCCGGGTCCTGGTCCTCACCACCTACGCGAGCGACAGCGACGTCAGCCCCGCCATCGAGGCCGGAGCCACCGGCTACCTCCTCAAGGACGCGCTTCCCGACGAGCTGGTCCGCGCCGTCCGCCTGGCCGCGCGCGGAGAGACCGTGCTCTCCCCGCTGGTGGCGACCCGCCTGGTCGGCCGGGTCCGGGAACCCGCCGTGCCGCTGAGCGACCGGGAGCTGGAGATCCTCCGGCTCATCGCCGACGGGTCCACCAACCGGGAGGCGGCCGCCCGCCTGTTCATCAGCGAAGCCACGATCAAGACGCACGTCCTGCACGTCTACGCCAAGCTCGGCGTCAACGACCGTGCCGCCGCGGTCGCGGCGGGTTTCCGGCGCGGCCTGCTGGACCCGGGCGGCGGGTGAGCGCGGTTCCGGCAGACCGCCCGCCCGGCTCAGGTGTTCTGCGGGGGAAAGGAGAAGCCGATCGGTGGCGGACGGAGCCGGACCAGTGGTCGGCCAGCACCCTCGAGGACAGGCGCGTGGTCATTGGCGCTGGTCAGAGCGGGAACCCGGCCTGGAAGGCCGCTTCGCCGAGGGATTCGGCCTGGGTGTGGGCGAAGAGCAGGGTGGCGCCGACGGCCACGGCGGGCCAGGCCCACCACCGGCGCGGCGCCCGGTGGCGTCCCCGGGTTGGGGTGGTCAGTTGAGTGGGGGAGGGCACGGTAGCTTCCCGGGCCCGCTGTGCCTGCCGGGCCTTCTGTCCGGCCCGTTCGCGGCGTTGGCGGGTGACCTCGGCCCAGTGCGGGACGGCGTGGTGCTGGAGCGTGTAGGCGAGGTGGGGGTTGCCTTCCATCTGGCGCAGCAGCCGTTCCTGCCGCTCCTGGTGGGACTCGGGCGGGGCGGCCGACTGGCGGTTGCTTCCGGGGCGGGAGAAGCGCCGGCCCCGGGGCGCGGCCAGCCGCTGGCGCACCCCGGGACCCACCTGGTGCGGGGCGGTCACCGGGAGACCTCCGGGAGGGTGAACTCGGCCCAGGTGACGGTGCCCAGGCCTCCGCAGAAGGGGAAGTCCAGTACCGAGCGGGTGCCCCACCGGGCGGCGAGGTGGCCGATGAGCAGCAGCCCCCGGCCGCGTTCGGCCTGCTGCCACTCCTCGACCGTGTGCTGCGGGGTTTCCGGGGCCTGGAACTCGGCACGGTCGGTGCGCATCCCGTCATCGATGATCGCGACCTGAACCGTGGTGGCGGTGGGCATGTGCAGGGTGCGGATCACCCGCCCCTCGACGTCCTGCCCCGAACGCGAATGCGCGCAGGCGTTGGCGAACATCTCGCTGGCACAGAGCACCATGTTCTCGGCGGTCTCGCTGGTCTCTGTGGGCAGTCCGGCCAGGTGGTGCAGGTCGGTGGCCAGGTCCGCGCGCACCCCGCTGGTCTGGGCCAGGTCGCCCGGGTAGAGGCGGGAGGGCCAGCGGCGTCCGGCGTAGCCGTGTGTGGGGGTGAGGATGTTTGGCACAATGGTCATGTCGGCAGCTCGCTTTCGTTGAAATGGGTGTTGGTTGTCGGCCTGCTCTGGGGGTGTTGGTGCACCCGCCAGAGCTTTTTTCTTGAGTGCTGATGAGCCGCGTGCCCGCCGGGCCTCGGGGACAGGGTTCTAGGGCGCGGGCGGATTGCCGGTCCCCAGGAGGCGGTGACCGAGCAAGCGAAGGAGTTCGCGGCGGGTGGGCGCGGTGATCAACTCGAAGGGGTCGCCTTCGCCTGTCCAGCCGATCGGGCGGCGGGCCACGTAGGTCTCGTGGGGCGGTGGGCCCTCGATGGTCAGGGTCCACTGCTTGTGGAGCAGCGGGCACAGGACGTGCTCGGGGATGGGCAGCTCGCCCTCGGCGGGCGGGCTCGCCTGCGAGGGCAGCGGAAGGCGGCCCCCGTCACCGCCGACCGTCCGGGCCGTGCTGGGCGGGTCGGGGTGATCGGCGATGGCCTGGTCGATCAGCAACGTGGCCAGTTCGGCGTCGTTCTGCTCGTGGGCGATGCGCAGCGCTTCCCGGATCAGGGGCAGGCGGCCGCGCAGGGTGTGGGAGTGCCACCCGGCCAGTTGGGACGGGGACAGGTGCGCGGGTGGCTGCAGGGCTTCGTCGATGACGGTGTGCAGGTCCCTGGTGTGGATGTCGTGCATCAGGCGGCCACCCCCAGGCGCTGCAATCCGGCCAGGACCGCGTGGAGGACCTCCAGGGGTGCGGTGTCCAGCGGTCGGCGGGGTGCGGGGATGAGCGGCGGGCGCGGAGAGCGGGCGGGCCGCGCTTCGGAGTGGCTGCGGGGGTTGGCGGCAAAGGCGCGGACTCGTCCTGCCCTGCGGGGGCGACGGCGGCACATCGCTTCGGAAGCCAACCAACGCACGTGCGCCAGCTCGGACAGGTTCAGGTATCGCGGCATGGCGCGGGCTCCTGGAACTCGAATGCCGCTGGATGAGGGCGGCATAGACGAATGCGAATAACCATGATGCGATACGTGCAATGCTTTTCACAAGATGTGATTCGCATCTGGGTGATATGTCTGATTCCCGTTGCCTGGCCTATGATCAGGCAGGCCAGGAGGTGACACATGGTGGCCGACAGCCGGTACAGTCCCAGCGCCAGAAGGCGCCGACTGTCCGCTCTGCTCCGACGCATGCGTGAGGATCGCAACCTCAAGATCGAAAGCGTGAACAAGCAGTTGGGCTGGTCCAGCGGCAAGCTCTCGCGCATGGAGCGCAACGAGTGGAAGCTTCCGAGCGTCCGCGATATGAAGGACCTCGCCGAGGTCTACAAGCTGCCCGACGAGATGCGAGATGCCATCGTGTCTCTGGCGAGTGAATCCCGCTTGCGAGGCTGGTGGATCGACTTCAAGGACGTCCTCAGAGGCGGCCTGGCTGACTTCGAAACTGGTGCCTCGATGATCCGCACCTATGAAGCCTTGCTGATCCCTGGGCTACTCCAGACCCCCGAATACGCTGCTGCGGTACTGCGTGGTGGCCGAGTGCTGAGCGATGACGACATTGAGCGCAAGGTCGCGGGTCGCATGAAACGGCAGGAGATCCTCGCTGCGGAGGCTGCACCACGCGTGTGGGCGGTGATCGACGAGGCCGCGCTACGCAAGAGAATCGGCGGGCCTGAGGTGATGGAGGACCAGGTCCGGCACCTCATCGCTATTGCCGAGCGGCCGAACATCGACATTCAGGTGCTCCGAGACGAGGTGGGCTCTCACGCCGCGACGGACGGGGCTTTCCTCATCTTGGACTTCCCAGACCCAGCCGACCTACCCCTGGTGTACATAGAGACCGCGACCGAGGACCTGTACCTGGAACAGCCCGAGGCGATCCAGCACTACGTCGGCATCTTCGGCCATATCTGTAGCTCGGCGGAGTCACCTGAGGCTACGGTCCGGTACCTGGAATCTCTCATCTAGCAAGGACGACCATGCATTCATCCATCGACCTGCACTTCCGGAAGTCGTCCTACAGCGGTTCCGGCGACAACTGCGTCGAGGTCGCCGATCTCCTGGACGGTGCGGCTGTACGCGACACCCAGCACCGGGAGGCCGGTCACCTGTCCTTCCCCGGCCAGGAGTGGGCGGCGCTGATCCACGCCGCATGCACCGACCGGTAGGGCAGACGAGGGACGAGGGCCCCGACCGTTGGCATTCGTGCTGGTCGGGGGCCACTGTATTTATCCAGTAGACACGGCACACCTGGCCATTCGGAACGGCAGCAGGCTTCGCTGACCGCGGGTGGTCGGGGGTTCGGGACGTTTTCCTCCCCACCTGCCCTCGCCATCGCACTTCGGAGGCGGTACCGAATCGGACCGCTACGGCCTCCGGCATTGGAGGGCGGGACTGGTTCGAGCCGTCTACGGGTGGGGCCAGCTGCGTCGTTGTAGCCACAAGCGGGGGTGAGGGACGGCCGGCTCTGATGTCTTGGGAACGGTGAACCTCGGTAGGAAAAGATCCTGCCGAAGTTGAACAAGAGCTGAGTTCGTTCAGCCGATCGGAGCATCCCAGGAGGCAGACCAAGTTTCAGGGCCGACGATCCCATCGACCGTGAGCTCCATCTCTTCCTGGAACGCCAGGCACACTGCCTGAGACTGAGCCCCGTAGGCACCATCGACCGCGCCGATGTTCCACCCTCGGTAAGCCATCTGGCTCTGCCAGACGGACACACTGGTGTGAGTGGTCACGGTCGGGTAAGAGCGCGAGATGTCGGGATGCAGGCTCGCTGGCTGGTGCCGGAAGTAGAGTCCGGGCCATGTCCAGTCCACTGGTTCGGTTACGGGTTCGGTCCAAGCAGCGTTCCACGTCTGCTCACCCACGATCCCGTCCACGTCCAACGCCTTCTCTGCTTGAAACAAACGGCAAGCGAGCTGGCTCCGGTTGCCGTAAACACCGTCGGCATCGAGCCTCCACCCGCGCGTGACCATCTGTTCCTGCCACACCTGGACTGAGTCGTGTTCGGTCGGGGGTGGGTTCGTGAACTCCACACCGGGCCACTCGGGAGGCTCCGCTGCTTGTGCGACTCTGATGTGTGCATCCGGTGCCGGGCCGGACTCGGTGGTGGTACCGTCCGGCTGGAAGGACCCGTCCTCGACGTAGAGGCGCAGACTGCCTGGACACAGGGTTTCTTCCTCCATGTCCGGGATATCCCCGTGGCCGATGATGTCGTCGGCGTTAGCACCCAAACCTTCCAGGTGGGCGATGACACGACGCACCGCAGGAATGAGAGGTGGTGTCGTGCCGGGGATGAGCACGGCCCCGTCGAAGATACCGACCAAGCCGCAGATAGCGTAGTAGGTGGCGTTGCCGAAGTCGGTACCGTTCGCACCCGACTGGTACTCGTAACCGCGGCCGATGTAAATGTAGCCGTGCCGACAGACGAGGTAGTTGTACGCGATGTCGTCATAGAGGTCGTTCAGGTGATCTTCCTGGATCCCGCGTACGTACTCGTCGCAGTTGCTGTGCAAGATGGGCAGGGGCCAGACCGAGGCTGTGTAGTGGATCGCGATGCCCGGTGAGCTATCGATGGGTCCGTTGCTGCTCGGGTCTCCGTCTGGGTCTGCGTCCCAGTCTTGCCGGGTGACGACGTCCTCGCCGGTGATCTCATCAGCCTGTGCGGATAGGTTCATAATGCGACGTCCTCCAAGGGATCGAGCAACCTGATATTGCCATTTTCGGGTAACTAGCTGAAGGGATGGTTCCTCATCAGGTGTTTTGTTTTCGGCTTCGCCGTCGGCGTCCTCTCGTTTCTGCTGGTGGGTGGTATTGCGATCTACGCCTTCCCCTCTGAGCCCGGGGTTGAGCAAAAAGACTCCGGGGCTGATGCGCTGCGGTTCGGTGATTTCTTCGACTACCGGACAGACTCGATGGGGCCGGGGGAAGCGATCTCCCACACTGTGACGTCAGTGCGGATGAGGGACGCGCAAGAGGGGCAAGCGCACGCCTTCGAATTCACACTCGGAACCGTCAACAACTCTGATTCCCATGTAGAGGGACAGTACCCGGATGTCTATTGCGAAAACGAGGACGAACGTCACTTGGTTTTGACACGGGAGATGGCCCGAGGAGGCGATTACCCTGCGGGACTGGAGCCACAGGTAGGAACTCTCGGATTGACCATGGACCTCACCTGCGAATTCTCCGAGGCGATCTACCCCGAGGAACTCGTGATCACTCTGGAACGGGAGGACGGGGAAGCCGCGTTCATCGACCCCATGAGTGTGGTGGACCGGATCAAGTGGCGGCACGACTTCGAAGGTTGACCAGCTCCCGGGACGGCAGTCGGGTGGGGGTCAAGATTCCCAGGAATATTCACGCCTGGGAATAAGAGGTCCAGCCCGGGGAGGGGCAGAAGCCGGTGAAGTCGGAACAGGTCAGGCCGTGTCGGATACCTGCCGCCCTGGGGCGCCCGGGAGGGTGTCCGGTAGGGGTTCGGGCTCGGTGCTGAGCTCGTGGATCGAGGTCCTCTCGAGGTGGGAGCGCTCGACCTTGCACCGGGGAGCCCGTATGGAGCTCTTCCGAGGTGGACCGCACACGAAAACCCCAGGCCCGAGCGGCTATCAATACGCTCTGACCTGGGGTTTCTTCGGTAGGGCCCCGGGGGATCGAACCCCGAACCCGCGGATTAAAAGTCCGCTGCTCTGCCAGTTGAGCTAAGGCCCCACGAGGGCACTGGGCCCGTCGCCGGGACAACTCTACCGCAGTGGTAAGGCGGTCGCAGAGCAACCGCGGGTGGACGGGTGAGAAGACCGGGAGGCCCGCGGCTGTAGGGGTTCTATCGTGAGAGGCGCAAGGGCGTGAGCAGGGGTTGGCGCTCCGCAGGTGGCCGCCGCCTCAGGGCGTGCCGAGCGCGTCACTTTGGTGTGGGGGCGCGGTGTTGGTGTACTCGGACGAGCCGACCGCAAGGAGTGAGATGATCACCGAACGCCAGCAGGACGTTCTCCGCAAGCCCTCGTTCGGGCATGTGGCCACCATCGGCCCCAAGGGGGAGCCGCAGAGCAGCCCGGTCTGGGTCGACTGGGACGGCGAATACCTCAGGTTCAGTCAGACCACCACCCGGCAGAAGCTCCGCAACCTGGAGCGGGACGGGCGGATCTCGGTCTCGGCCACGGACCCCGACGACCCCTATATGTACGTGGAGGTCCGCGGGGTGGTGGACCGGGTGGAGGACGACCCGGAGAACGAGTTCATCGACGCGATGGCGCAGAAGTACATCGGCGAGCCCTATCCGTGGGGCAGCCCCGAGGAAAAGCGTGTGGTCGTGTGGGTCCGCCCGACCCACGTCAGTGGCCGCTGACGCGGGCCGCTAGACGGCAGCCCCGGAGCACGGAGGGCCCGGTCCCGGTTGGGGCCGGGCCCTTCTCCTGGGGAACGAAACAGTGAGAAAATTTGCACGGCATGCAATTATTAGTCGTGTGCTGGGAGGATCCATGGGGCTACGGGAGCGCAAGAAGCGGGCCACGCGCCGTGCACTCCAGGAGGCCGCGGTGCGGCTCACGCTGGAGCGCGGCTTGGAGAACGTGACGGTGGAAGAGATCGCGGCCGACGCCGACGTCTCCCCCCGCACCTTCTTCAACTACTTCGCGACCAAGGAGGACGCGCTGCTTGGCGACGTGCCGACGGCCCCGGACGAGCTGGCGCGCGAGACGTTCGTCGAGGGCGGTCCCACCGGCGAGTTCACCGAAGACCTCGTCACCCTGCTCGTCGCCACCCTGATCACCTCCGACGACCTCGCCACGCAGCGTGCCGACATGGCGCAGCGCAAACAGCTGATGGACCGCGAGCCCCAGCTGTTGCCCGGTCTGCTCCACCGGTTCCACACCGTGGAGCAGGGCATGGCCGGGGCGATCGCCGAACGCGCCGGGGCGCCCGCCGACGACGAGCGTTCCCTGCTGGCGGCGGCGGCCGCGATGTCCGCCATGCGCCACGCGATGAAGCGCGTCCCCTACGGGGGCGACGCGGGGGCCGGGGAGGTGCGGGAGCGGCTGCGGACGTCGTTTCGGATGCTGGGTGAAGCGTTCGCGCCGAAGATCGCCGGCTGAACTCCGCCGACAGCCCCGCCGCCCCGATCCCTGGTGCCCCAACCCCGCTCAACCGCCCCCAACCCCGACATCCCTCTCAACCCCCGTACCTCCCGCATCGCGCGAGGCACGGTCCTCATCCGTTGTCCAGGGCGACCGGATGTGCCCCACGCCTCAGGAACGACACATGCTCCCCATCCGTCGAAAGCGGGCAAGGGCCCGCGCAACCCGGCAGCCCGTTCCTGGTTCGGGGTGGATGTCAGGGGTCGCCCAGGGCTCTCCCCGATGGGAATCGTCGTCGGCAACGGGCATGGTGGAGATATGAGCGAGAACTTCAAGAGCAAGCGGCTCCAGCGCAGTGAATCCGACCGTTTCCTGACCGGTGTCTGCGGGGGCATCGCCGACTACACCGGCCTGGACTCCACCCTGATCCGTGTTCTCTTCGCGGTCTTCACGCTGTTGGGCTTCAGCGGCATCCTCGTCTACATCCTGGCCTGGCTGCTGATGCCTGCGGCGAGTGAGCGCCGTTCGCTGATGGAACAGATCATCCGCAACTTCCAAGGAAAGCCGAGTGAGAACTGATGTGGACTCTGCGAGCACACCCTGAGTGGCGGCGCCGTGAGCTGTGCGCCCCGCGGGAGGAACGCGAGGCCGATGAGGCCTGCGAACCGCCCGCGGAGTGTGCCGCGGAGCGCTGACCGCGGCACCACGGCCGCGGAGCGTTCCTAGGAGGCCGTCTCCGACTCTGTCTGCGCCATCCGGGCGGCGACGTCACCGGACATCCGGGACCAGGGGACGGCGAGAGCCACCGCGGAGAGCAGGGCGAGCAGGCCCGCACCGACGATGACGGTGCTGGTGCTCGTGATCTCCACGAAGAAGCTGGACAGCAGGATGCCGATGCCTTGGGCGGCCTGCAGGCCCGAGGCAACCAGTCCGAAGGCCAGACCGCGGCCCTCCTTCGGCACACAGAGGACGAAGGCCGCGTTGGCCACGAACTGGTAGGAACCGAAAGCCCCGCACAGGGCGAGCGCACCGATCATCAGCCACAGCGGTATCGGAAATACCCAGAGCAGCAGCGGAACACAGGTGAGGATCGCGAGCGGCCCGAGCAGCCGGGTCCTGGTCGGGGGCGCGACCAGCCGGGTGAGAACGAAGCCGCCGACGAATGCGCCGATCGCCTGTCCGGCCATGATGAATCCGGCCGCGGTCGGCCCGGCCCCAGCCTCGGCCGCCATGGGATTGGCCAGGCCGTAGGGCACCGAGTACAGGCCCGCGAGCCAGGCGAGCAGGGCGAGTACACGCAGCTTGGGGTCGCTGAACACGAGCTTGGCGCCGTCCCGGGTCACAGCCCACAGGCCCGGGTGCTTCTCGTCGTCCTGCTCCCTGAGCGGAGCGGGACGGGCCGTGACTCCGAACCGCAGGATCAGCGCGGACAGGACGAAGAGCAGCCCCGTCGACATCAGGGTGATGCTGGGGCCGATCAGAGAGACGATCACACCGCCCGCGATCAGTCCGAGGAGCATTCCGACCTGCGAAGTCAGCTGGATGATCGCCGTGCTGGCCACGTAGCGCTCGCCCTGGATGATCTGGCTCAGCAGTGCCGCCCTGGCGGCCGCGAACGGGAGCGACGGCAGGATCGACAGGAACAGCAGCGCCCAGATCAGCCAGATCGGCAGCCCGGGGATTCCGACGGCGACGATGAGAACGGCTCTGATCATGTCGCAGACCACCATGACCCGGCGTCTGGGCAGGATGTCGGCGAGCCCGGAGAACAGGGGACCGGCGAGGATCGGGGGCAGGAACATCACGGCCAGCGTGATTCCGGCAGCGAAGGCCGAATCCGTCAATTGGTAGACCAGAACACTGGACGTGATGTTCAGCAGATTGGTACCGAACATGGTCAGGGCGTGGGCCAGCCACATGGAGCGGAACTCGCCGATCGCCATGACGTCGCGGTAGCTGCTACGCCATTCGTCGTCCTGTGCTGTCGAGGATTCGTGGTCTCCGTTGTCAGGAAATCGGTCGAGGTTCGGATTTCCCACCGGACTCTCCCTACTGTTACACGGTTGAAATCACGGTGTGTCGTGTCCCAATGACCAACGGTTCCGGAAGAGTGCTTGGCTGGCAAGCCGGTTGGGTAGATTCGTGTCTGATTCGTTGCTGCGGGTAATGATGTCCGAGTCTATTCGATGGTGCTTGCGGGGTCCGGTGTTCGGATTGTTTTCCCTGGTGGATGGAGAGTTCTCCGGCCGCCTGGGGCGCCGGGTCCCGTTGCGTGGCCGCCGTGTTTTCAACCCGGTGTCGCGAATGTGGAACCCTGATCCAGGCGGGTGAAATTTATGGGATCAGCGGATGGCTATTCGCGGAGGACGCCACCCGGGAGGCCGTCATTGGGGGTCAGCCCCAGCCCAGTTCGGTGAGTCGGCTGTCGTCGATACCGAAGTGGTGCGCGATCTCGTGCACGACGGTGATGAGAACCTCCTGGACGACCTGGTCCGGGGTCTCGCAGATCGCGCAGATGTTGCGTCGGTAGATGAAGATCTGGTCCGGGAGCACCCCGAAATAGGAGTCGCCCCGCTCGGTCAGCGGGATCCCCTCGTACAGCCCGAGCAAGCCCTCCGGGGACTCGTCCTCGACGGTGATCACCACGTTGTCCATGAGCTGGGCCAGCTCTGGCGGGATCTGGTCCAGGGCGTCGGCCACCAGTTCCTCGAAGTCCCTGCGCATCAGTTCAACCACGCCTGCCATTGTGCTGCCTCCTCGGAGCGGCGAGGAAGAGACATAACACTCTGGGCGGGAGAAAATATTGGGAGGAGTCCCCGGCGGCGGCATGATGGGGGTGTGTTGTCTTGGGGAAAGATCCGCGCTTACGACTTCCGTGGGGCCGCTGACCGGTCCAAGAGAGCCCTCAAACGATGGAGTGCCGGGCGGGTCTGGCGTTGGAGCTGTGTCGTCGTCGCGGGTCTGGCCGGGGGTTGGCTGGGGCTGGCGCTCGCCGGTCAGGTGGTCACGCCGATCGGCCCGGCAGACGTCACCTTCTCCGTGAGCCCGCAGTGGAACGGTGAGACGGTCGTCAACGTCGCCCCGCTGGGCCAGCTGGCCTTCGACACGCACACGGGTCCCCTGAAGCTCGAGGCGACCATCAGCGACATCCGGCTCTCCGCCGCGGAGGAGATGTTCGCCAACCCCGACGCGATCGACCGGATGGCCGCGGGGATCGGCGCCGACCTCACGGACGGAGTGAGGGCCGTTGTCCTGCGCTCCGCGCTCGCGGCGACGCTAGGTGCCGCTCTGATGGGCCTCCTGCTGTTCCGCAACGCGTGGCGCGCCCTGGCCAGCGCGTCCACCTCGCTGGCCGTCCTGACGGCCTCCGGCGGGCTGGCCGCCCTGACCTTCAACCCGAGCGCCATCGCCGAGCCGCGCTACACGGGCCTCATCGCGGGAGCCCCCCAGGTGGTGGGCAGCGCCGACGACGTGTTCAGCCAGTTCAGCGAATACCAGGAGCAGCTCGCCGGGCTGGTCGGCAACGTGACGATGATCTACGAGGCCACGTCCGCGATGCCGGTGTACGAGGACGACGAGTCGGTCGTCACCGTGCTGCACGTGTCGGACATCCAGCTCAACCCGGCGTCTTGGAGCATCATCAGCACACTCCAGGAGCAGTACGGGGTGGACGTGGTCGTGGACTCCGGTGACCTGACCGACCGCGGCAGCGCAGCGGAGGACGTCTTCGCGGACGAGATCGGCAACCTGGACGTGCCCTACGTGTGGGTGCGCGGGGAGCATGACTCCATGGGAACGCAGCGCGCGGTGGAGTCCCAGGAAAACGCGGTCGTCCTGGACGGGGACACAGAGGAGGTCGGCGGTCTCACCTTCTACGGAGCGGGAGACCCCCGGTTCACCCCGGACGCGACCCTGGACAACCCCGACGCCGCAGGCGTGGCCTCCCTGGGTGAGGAACAGGCGGACGCAGTGGCTGAGGGCGGGTCCGACGTGGACGTCGCGATCCTGCACTCGCGCACCCAGGGATGGCCGTTCGACGGAGTGGTGCCGCTCGTCCTGGTCGGCAACGAACACTTGCGCTCCACCGAGCTGACCGAGCTGGGAACCCGGTTCCTCGTCCAGGGGTCCACCGGCGGGGCCGGTTTGGGTGGGCTGGATCACGGAGACGGTCGGCCGACGCCGTACCAGGCTTCGGTTCTGTACTTCGATGCCGAAACCGGCCGCCTCCAGGCCCGCGACGACGTGGACCTCGGTGGCGTCGGCCTCACGTCCGCGCAGGTCGAGCGGCATATCGAGGGGGATCCGGAGCGTCCGGTGGGTGATCCGACCGAGGATCCCGAGGACGAACCCACCGAGGAGGACGGCCCGTCGTAGCTTCCGAGTCCCCGCAGGTAGCGGAGGTTTCGCCCGCCTGAGGTATTCACTTTGGTGTTAATGGGAATCTCCCCTATGCTTGTGCTGTCTACACGGGCCCCCATCGTCTAGCGGCCCAGGACGCCGCCCTTTCAAGGCGGTAGCGCGGGTTCGAATCCCGTTGGGGGTACGAAGCGGTCAGAGCACTGTCGGACATCTGGCAGAATGAGTACCGCAGCGACACACGAGGCCAGCCCGGCCGAGTGTGACAACTGAACAAGGTCCTGTGGAGCAGTTAGGAGTGCTCGCCACCCTGTCAAGGTGGAGGCCGCGGGTTCAAATCCCGTCAGGACCGCAAGCGTCGCCGAGGCAATCGGCGCCGCGGCTAGGTAGCTCAGTTGGTACGAGCGTCCGCCTGAAAAGCGGAAGGTCGGCGGTTCGACCCCGCCCCTAGCCACAACACACAGACATGCAAAAAGGCCCCGCCACCTGCGAAGACAGGTGGCGGGGCCTTTTCGTGCGCCGGTGGTTGCCGGTGGCCGGCCGTGGGCCTCCCGAAGAGGACGGGCCGCCCCTGGTCACGGGGAAGGGGTCACCACGTGACGCCGTGCCAGCTCACATGGTGGTCCGTGTGGTCGGAGTCCTTCGTGCACCAGTAGGTGGTGCCGTCGCGCAGCAGGAAGCGGTCGCAGGCGATCCCGGCGGCGCGGTCATCGGCCAGTGTGCGCATGAGTCGTTCCGCGTCCTCGGGAAGGTCGTCCTCGAACCCGGCGCCGCCGAAGCTTTCCAGGCCGTTCAGGAGGCGTTCCTGGCGGGTCAGGTGCGGGGGCGCGGCGGCTTTCCGGCTCGATCCGATCACCAGTGCGGTGGCGTTGTCGGTGCTCTCGGCCTCGCGGGCGGCGTCCACCAGGACGTGGACCAGGGTGTCGGGGTCGTGTGCGTGGTCGGTGACGAGTTCGGCCAGCAGGCGTTCGTCCACGTAGTCGTGGATGCCGTCGCAGGTGAACAGGGTCAGGTCGGCGGCGGGCGCGGTGGCGGTCCCGATGTCGTCGACGACGGCCGTCGCGACGGACGTCGTCACCGCGTGGTCGCCGATCTGGGCAAGGTCCTCAGCGACCCACAGGTCGCGCAGCTCCTGACCGTAGGTGTGGTCCCGGGTGTGCTGGCGCAGGCCCGCGCTCGGGCTCCAGGTCCAGACGCGGCAGTCGCCGACCCAGGCGATGTCTATGGGGTCGTCCGGGGCGTCCTGGCGTGCGTGGGCCATCACACAGTCCGCTCCGGGGTGGGCCCGGCCGATCGCCAAAGTGGCCGCGAGCACGGCGTCCGCGGCTTCCCCGTGGGCCTCGACGGCGGTGTCCGCGGCGAGCTGCGCGGTCTCGGCGGTGGCCGGGTGCTCCCCGAAACCGTCGGCCAGTGCGGCGCGCCACCCCCCGGACTCTGGTTCGAGGAGGTAGGAGAATGCGTCCTGCTGGCTGGGCCGGGGTCCCTGGTCGGTGTCGGTGGCGATGACGGGGGAACTCATACGCACTCCTTCAGCCGCGTTCGTGTGGGACCTCTATCCACAGAGGATGGGACCTGGGAGATGCTCGCAACCGGGTGTTTGGTTCGCCCGGTTGCGTCACGAACAGGTTCCCGGTTAACCGGGTGGAAAGAGCGCTTCGTCCGGTAGTGTCCGCTCATGTGAACCACGCGACCGCCGCAGACGGCACCCGCCTTTGGTACGACGTCCACGGTGCGGGAGAACCCCTGCTGCTCATCCACGGGCAGTCACTCGACCACGAGATGTGGGACGGAGTGTACGAGGACTTCGCCGCACGCTACCGGGTCGTGCGGATGGACACCCGTGGTACCGGCGGCAGTGACGTACCCCTCGACCGGCCGTACAGCATGGAACTGCTCGCCCGGGACGCCCTCGCGGTCCTGGACGACCTCGGCGTCGAGCGGGCACACGTCTACGGCTTCTCCATGGGCGGCAAGATCGCCCAGACGCTCGCCGCGATCGCCCCGGAACGGGTCGGCGCCCTGGTCCTGGGCGCGACCGCGCCCGGCGGGAGCAACGAGGTCGAACGCCCCCACCACGCGTCGGTCGCGCTGCGCAAAGCCAGCACCGAGGAGGGGCGCGACCTGATCGCGTACCTCTTCTACACACCGGAGTGGGCGGACGCGCACCCCGAGACCGTCACCCGGATCCTGCCCCGCAACCCGCTGCGCGCGCAGCGCCGCCACTACGAGGCCAGCCTGAAGCACGACGGCTGGGATCTGCTGCCCCGGATCCAGGCACCGACGCTGGTCGTGCACGGCGAGGACGACGAGCTCACCCCGGTCGGCAACGCCGAACTGCTCGCCGGACGCGTGTCCGGCGCCGAGTTGCTGGTCCTGAAGGGAGCTCGCCACGGCTATCCGCACGAGGCGGCCCCGAAGGCCACCGAGGCGGTCCTGGAATTCCTCGCCGCCAACCCCCTCTAGTAACGCGGCCGGGGCCGGCCCCCGAAGTAGGCGTTGGCCGAGGGGCGGAACATCAGCACCACCCCGGAGATCACGGCGAGCAGGTGCAGGGCGCGCAGTGCCGCGATCGACACGAACTCCCCGGTCAGCGCCGGGATTCCGTCGGCCGCCCCGCCGCCCAGAAGCCAACCGGCCGACTCCACGACGAGGCTGAACGTGCCCACGGCGCCGGGCCCGAGGGCCAGCGCCCAGCGGGCCCACCGGTGCCCCTGGTGGAAGAGCGCCACCACGGTCAGGACCACGGCGTAGACGAGCGCGCGCAGGCCCAAGCCCGGAAGCAGGCCGCTCCAGGACATGCCGTCGTTCTGCAGGCCCCACGCGTGTATCGCGGCCTCGGCCGCGCCCGCGGCCACGGCGCCGATCCACAGCGCGGTGGCCGCGCTGACCGCCTTGGGGAGGCCGTTCGCCCCCGTAGTAACGCCCGTTGTGCCGCCCCGCGCCGTCCTTGCCATGATTCGGCCCCCGTCGTGCTCGCCGTCCCCGTGGTGGTTCTGCGGCGATTGTCGCGGGGCGGGCCCGCCGTTTTCAGGTGTGCGCGGACGCTGGTTCGCGCGGGACCCACCACCTCCGCGCCGGTGGTGGTCGCACTAGAGGGGCCCGCGCGAGGTCCTGGGCCAGGATCAGCGGTCCCGTTGGATCCGGCGGACGAGGTCGGCGCTCTTGGGGAGGTTGGAGAGCTCATCGTGGCTGAGGTTGGGGTCCCGTAGGCGCAGGGCGACCGCGTCGTCGACCAGGCGGGCCGGGTCGCCCTGGGCGTGCCTCACGTAGTGGGGCAGAGCGGCGGCGGCCACCGCGGCCAGGTCCGACGGGCCGCTGTCCGCGACCATGGCGAGGAGCAGCGCGCTCACCGCCAGGTCCAGGTCCGGATCCCCGTCGAGGGCGTTGGTCCAGTCGATCACGACCGGGCTGCCGGAGGTGAGCACCACGTTTCCGGGGTGCAGGTCCATGTGCAGCACCGGCCCCCGGTCCGAGCGGGGCGGGAGCGCGTGTAGCCGCCCCTGGAGGGCCGCGAGGGTCTTGGCCGCCCCTTCCGCTGTCACGTCGCCGTTCAGGCACGCGTCGAGCATTGTGGGGCCGTACAGTCGGTCCATCTCCATCTCGGCGCCCTCGGCCCGGAGTACCCCGGGTACGGGGAAGCCGTGGGTTCCCACGTGAGTCATGGCAGCGGCCTCGGGCCCGCTGTCCACGGGGTGCCGGTAGCGGCGCAGCACCCTGTGGGCGTCGAGGGCGAACACGTCGGCGTCGCGCCCGGAGGCGAGGGGGACCCAGGAGGTCACGGTGGCTCCTCAGATGGGGGGAGGAAACTCCGAGCGGAGCTGGTCGAGCTTGCGGCGGTCCTTCTTGGTGGGCCGTCCCGCGCCCCGGTCCCGGCGGATCACCGGGGCGGCGGCCTCCGGTGGCGGGGCGGGCGTGCGGTCTTTGTAGCAGCGGACCGCGACCGGGGCACCGACCCTCTTCAGAATGATGTGGCTCACATCAACGATCCGGGTGGTGCCGTGCAGGCGGAGCCGGACCTCGTCGCCGACCTTGACCGTCGTGGCCGGTTTGGCCGGGCGGTCGTTGACGCGGACATGCCCGCCGCGGCAGGCCTGGGCGGAGTCGGCGCGGGTCTTGACGAGGCGGACCGCCCACAGCCAGCGGTCGACCCGCGTGGAGTCCGGGCCGGCGGGAAGTTGGGCGGACGAGTCGCTCACGCGAGGTCCTCTCGAGCTTTCGGGTGCGTTCTGAGCCACTCTAGGCCGACGGCGGTACGAAGCGCTCCAAAGTCGCGCTACAGTTGTAGACGCAACGAGGTCCTGTGGAGCAGTTAGGAGTGCTCGCCACCCTGTCAAGGTGGAGGCCGCGGGTTCAAATCCCGTCAGGACCGCATCATCGAAGGCCCGGTGTCCCAGACACCGGGCCTTCGGCGTTGACGGGGAAACGAGAGGGACGGTTGTGAGCTACCGGTACGCCACAGAGCGTACGGACCACTCGGCGTTGGCGAGTGGTCAGGTGTTGCGTTCCGCGCCCGGGTATCCGGGGTTCCCCGTGAGACTTGCGAGCGAACTCCTCCAGCGCGCCATGGTGCACGCCGAAGGCGACCGGGTGCGCCTTTGGGACCCCTGCTGCGGCAGCGGGTACCTGGTGACCGTCCTGGGCCTCCTGCACCGCGACCGGCTGACACACGTGCGGGCCACGGACGTGGACGACGACGCCGTGGCCATCGCGGCCCGCAACCTGGAACTACTCACCGCGGAGGGCATGGCCGAGCGGGAGCGGGAACTGCGCCGTTCGGCCCGGGACTTCGGGAGGGTGGCGTTCGTGGAGCGGGCCGAGGGGGCGCGCGACCTGGCCGCCGGTCTGGCCGCGATGGGCGGGGACCTCCCCCACGCCACGGGTGTGGCCGACGTGTTCGGGCTGACCGAGCCGGTCGACGCGGATCTGGTGATCACGGACGTGCCCTACGGCGAGATGACCCAGTGGGAAGGCGCCGTCCCGGACGAGGCCCCGGTCCGAGGGCTGCTCGCCTCGATGGGCCGGGTCCTGCCCCCGCACGCCGTGGCCGTCGTGACCGCGCGGACCCGCCGGGTCGCACTTCCGGAGGGCGTGCGGGCGCTGGAGCGGGTGAAGGTCGGCAACCGGTCTGCCGCCCTGGTCCGCGCCAGGGACCTCACCTCGGTCTGAGCGTTTCCTCCACAGGTTGTGGACAACCATCCCGTTCCTCCGCGGGTGGGGAGCTTCCGGGCGGGGGAGGTGGTCGCTCGGGAGGTGCGATGGACGCAACGGCGTACACGGGACCGTTCGGGACTTTCTCGGCCTGGGTTCGGCGGCACGAGGTCGCCGTCTTCTACCTGTTCCTTCTGGGGCTGAGCTGGCCCTACCTGTTCCTCACCGCCGGAGCGGGTGACGCCCTGACCAGGATGGTGCCCCTGATCCTGGTGGGGCCGAGCGTGAGCGCTTTCCTCGTCGCCTACGCGGCGCGGGGCGGTACCGGGGTGCGGGCCCTCGGGCGGCGGCTCCTGCTGTGGCGAGCGCCTTGGTGGGTCTACGCTCTGGTACTCCTGGGGCTTCCCCTGTGCTTCATGGGCGCCGCCTACGCGATCGCCGCGGCCCTCTTCCCGGGGCAGGCCGCCGCGCCCTCGACCGGGGCCTGGACCAATGCGGCGGTCAACATCGCGGCGGTCTTCGTGCTCGCGGGTTTGGGGGAGGAGTTCGGCTGGCGGGGCCTGGCCCTGCCCAGCCTCCAGGAGCGCTGGGGGCCGCTCGTCGCGAGCGCGCTCGTGGGGCTCCTGTGGTCCACCTGGCACCTGCCGCTGGCGATCGGATCACCGGGCTGGCTCGCCGACAACGCCGTGTTCCTGGTCAGCGTGACCGCCGCGACCTTCTTCTACACGTGGCTGTTCAACCGGACCGGCGGGAGCATCCTGCTGGTGTCCCTGCTGCACACCATGGAGAACACCCTTGGCTGGCCCTACCAAGACGCGTTCTCCTTCGAACCGCCCGGCTTCCTGTTCTTCGACGCGGTCAAGGCCGGGGTGTGGGTCCTGGTGGCGGTGGTCGCCGTCCTGGCCACCCGCGGCCTCCTGGGTATGCGCTCCGCGCGCGGCTCAGCCCACGTCCAGGAAGGCGCGTGAGGTGTACAGAGCCACGATCAGCACGGCCAGGGCCAGCAGGACGAAGCCCGATGTGCACTGGAGCGGTCGGTGAGGGTGCCCACGGGGATGCGTCCGAGGGAACCCGCCAACACGGGGAAGGCCACCAGGACCGACGTCTGCGTCGGCGTCGGGTCCAGGTTCTCGCGGTAGGTCCGCGACAACGGACCGATCAGGTTCCAGGCCCAGAAGGTCGGCGCGAACGTCGCCGTCGCGAGGGCGGGGTTCCCGCCCGCGGTTCCGGAGCGGGCCGTCCGCTCCCCAGCCTCCGTGCGCATTGCGGATCCTTCATCTCTCGATCTGCGGAGATTGTCACCCAATGCGGTGTGGGAGATATGACTTCCCTGCCGGACAAGGCATATTCATTAACGGAATGTGGCCGCTGGTGGGCGGCCCTGCTTTCATCTCGGGCAATGTTCGGGCAAACGGGGTGTCTTCCTTATGGCGGCGCAGGGCAAAAGCGGGGGAGCCGGAGAATACCTGCTCGGGTTGGGGAACTACCTGACCCGTTCTGAGCCCTTGGGCGGTGACCGTGCGCAGGTGAGGCACGGTGGGCGTCAGGGTGGCGTGTTCTACCGGGACCGCTGGAGCCACGACCGGGTGGTCCGTTCCACGCACGGCGTGAACTGCACTGGTTCCTGTTCTTGGGATGTCTATGTCAAAGACGGGATCATTGCTTGGGAAACCCAGGCGACCGATTATCCTTCGGTCGTCCCGGACCGGCCCGAGTACGAACCCCGGGGCTGCCCGCGTGGCGCCGCTTTCTCTTGGTACACCTATTCTCCGACGCGGGTGCGATATCCGCACGCGCGCGGGGTCCTCGTGGATATGTACCGGGAGGCGCGGGAACGCCTGGGCGATCCGGTGCTGGCCTGGGAGGAGATCACCACGGATCCCGGGAAGCGCAGCCGCTACCAGCGGGCGCGGGGTAAGGGCGGGCTCGTCCGGAGCACGTGGGATGAGGCGTTGGAGATCGCGGCCGCCGCGCACGTGCTGACGATCAAGAAGTACGGACCCGACCGGATCGCCGGGTTCTCGCCGATCCCCGCGATGTCGATGGTCTGGTACGTCCCCCCGCTGTCCCCGGTGGTGGACACGCTGACGCGGACCGGACACGACGGTGAGTCGGCGGACAACCTCTTCGGCGCCATCGACACCCTGCGGATCCCGATCGAGTACCTGGCCGAGCTGTTCAGCTCGGGGGACACCGCACCGGTGGAGCTGGTCCTGCGCAGGCTCGCCGCGATGCGCTCCTACATGCGCCGGGTCAACCTCGGACAGGAACGGGACGAGTCCATCGCGTCCGCGGTCGGCATGACCGGCACCGAGATCGAAGACATGTACCGGCTGCTCGCCCTGGCCAAGTACGACGAGCGGTACGTCGTGCCCACGGCCTTCGGGGTGGACGAGTCCGACCGGGGTGTGATCGAGGAGGTCGGCTGCAGCCTGGACTTCGACGGCGGTCCCGGCACGGGCGGCATGGGCGACGTCCCGCTCGGTGAGGCCTCCGGGCGGCCCGTCGCGGCCTCCGCGGAGACCTTCCACGCCCTCCGTGAGCGCCAGACCGGTGACGGCACCGTCGGCGGCGCGGCGGCCACGGACGGCCGAGTCAACCTTCTGAACTGGGACGGCAACGGACGTCCGCGGGGGCTCTTCCCGCCCCGGGCGGACGGCGGTACCGACAACGGCGAAGCAAGGGGCAGCATCCACTGAACACTCCCTAGGGAGGTCCAACATGAGCACCACCAACGGTAGGGAAAAGGGCTCGGTCGGCGGAACGGGCTGGCTGGGGGCCGGGCGGGCCGCGCGCAGGGCGCACGCGAAGGCCGTGACCCACCAGGCGGCATCGGTCCTGCTCGGTTACCCGGACACCGATTTCTTCGAACGGCTTCCGCTGGCGGCGCGAGCCGCGGCGGAACTGCCCAAGGGCCAGCCCCGCGTCGACTTGCTCGAGTTCTGTGAGCACGCCGCCACCACGCCAGAACTGGAGTTGGCCGAGCACTACGTGGAGGTGTTCGACCTGCGCCGCCGCAGGGCGCTGCACATGACCTACTACACCGACGGCGACACCCGGCGCCGCGGCCACGCGCTGTCCGAGGTCAAACGGGTCTACGCCGAAGCGGGGTGGCGGGTGTCCGCCCGCGAGCTGCCCGACCACCTCGCCGTCATGCTGGAGTTCGCCGCGCGGGGTGACGCTGACTCTGGTCAGGAGCTGCTCGTGAACTTCCGACCGGGTCTCGAACTGCTCTCCCAGTCCTTGGGGGAACACGGCACGCCCTACGCGCGGGTGGTCGACGCGGTCCGGCACACCCTTCCGGCGCCACGGCGCGCGGACGAGGAGCGGATGCGCCGCCTGGCCGCTGAGGGGCCGCCCGCCGAGGACGTGGGCATGGAGCCCTACGGTGTGCGCCCCCGGGCCCCGCTGCCGCTGACCGACATCACGGAGAGGCAGCGTTGAGCGGGGAGGCGGCGTTGGGAAGGGAAGCGGTCACGGGCGGCTACGGCCTCGCCGACCTGTTGCTCTGGGGGCGTGCTGCCTTACGCGGTGCTGGTGCTCGTGGTGGGCGGGTTGGTGTGGCGGTACCGCTACGACCGGTTCGGCTGGACCACCCGTTCCTCAGAGCTCTACGAGTCCCGAATACTGCGGATCGGCAGCCCGCTGTTCCACTTCGGCCTGCTGGTGGTGATCGTCGGCCACGTGGTGGGGCTGCTCGTTCCCGATACGTGGACACGGGCACTGGGAATCTCCGACACGGTTTACCACGTGGTCGCGCTGTCGATGGGCCTGGTGGCCGGGGTGTGCACGCTCGCCGGGATCACCCTGCTCGTCTGGCGCCGACGCACGGTCGGTCCGGTCTTCAGCGCCACCACCCGCAACGACAAGGCGATGTACCTGGTTCTGGTGCTGGCCACCTGAACGGCCTGGGAATGACCGTCTACTTCGCGGGTGTGGAGGTCGCGGGCGGGGACACTCAGGACTACCGGGAGACGGTTTCGCCGTGGTTCCGGTCGATCTGGATACTCCAGCCGGACATCGCGGCGATGACCGCCGCCTCCGCTCCTTACAAACTGCACGCGCTCATGGGGCTTGCCCTGTTCGCGCTGTTGCCGTTCACCCGGCTCGTGCACGCCTTCAGCGCGCCGATCGGATACCTGTTCCGCCCCTGCATCGTCTACCGCACGCGTGATCCGCACCCGGCCGCCGCGGGGCAGTCCGAGCGGGCCACGCGCCGGGGCTGGTGACCGCCGAACCCGGACCCGGATCCGGTTCCGAAGCCGGACCCGGACCCGCATCCGGGCCCGGTCGGCCCGGTCCCGCCGCCGCTGACCGCCGCTTCGAGATACTCATGAGGAGACCCGTCAACCATGGAGCTGTTCCCAGCGTTCCCGCTCGATGAGTGGTACGACACCAAGCAGACCATCCACCGTTTCGAGCAGATCGTCGGCAAGGTCCGGCTGGAGCACAGCCCCCGCCGCAACCACTGGTGGAACGTGCCCTTCCACCTGACCGGCAGCGGGATCACGTCCCGCCCGATGGGGCTCGCGGACGGCAACCCGGTCTTCACGGTGGACTTCGACTTCGTCCGCCACGAGCTGGTCGCCTCGAACCTGGAGGGACACACCGCCTCCTTCCCGCTCCAGGGGCACAGCGTCTCCTCGTTCTACCTCCAGTTCCAGTCGGCCCTGGACAGCCTGGGGGTGGACGGCAGCATCGCGATCGCGCACCCCTTCGACCTGCCGGACGCCACCCGGCCCTTTGTGGAGGACCACGAACACGCCACCTATGTGCCGGAACACGCCACCAGGTACTGGCAGGTCCTGAGCCAGGTGAACCTGGTGCTGGAGGAGTTCGCGGCG
Organism: Nocardiopsis nanhaiensis; assembly: GCF_054778635.1. Lineage (NCBI taxonomy): Bacteria > Bacillati > Actinomycetota > Actinomycetes > Streptosporangiales > Nocardiopsidaceae > Nocardiopsis > Nocardiopsis nanhaiensis. The sequence continues at coordinate 11,306 of NZ_BAAGZJ010000016.1, read as the reverse complement.
GGGTTCTCCGGCAAGACCAGCCCGGTGCACCACTTCTGGCACACGTTCGACATCGCCGTCACCCGGTTCTCACCGCACCCGGTCGACCAGCCCCGGGAAGCGGGCGGCCTGGTACGCGAGGCCTATTCGCGCGAGGTGGTCAGCTTCGGGTTCTGGTTCGGCGACGACAACGTTCCCGAGCCCTGCTTCTACGCCTACGCCGCCCCCGAGCCCGACGGACTGACCGGCCAGCCGCTCACCCCCGCCGCGGCGGAGTGGGTGTCCAGCGGCCACGGCCACCTGGCACTGCTGCGCTACGCGGAGGTCCGCAAGCACCCGGACCCGCACGCGGTGGTCCTCGAGTTCCTGGAGAGCGCCTACCGGGCGGGCGCGGGCAGGCTCGGCTGGGACATCGACGGTCTGGCCTGCCCCGGCGGGGTGACCGACCCCTATCTGGCGGGGCACTGAGCCCGCCCGGTTCTGTGCACTCGTCCCGATGTGTGCGGGGTGGGCCCATGTGGGAACGTGACATCCTGTGGGGCCCACCACGCGCGCACCTCGTGCGCGGAAGACGCACGAAGCGGGAGTAGTGGCATGGATCTGTCCGTCGTTGACGTGCCGGAGCGGTCTAGGTACGAGGTAAGCGCGGACGGCAGGGTGGTCGGATTCTCGGCCTACCACTTGGTCGCCGAGGGGGTACTCGCCCTCCCGCACGTGGAGGTGGAGCCGGAGTTCGAAGGCAAGGGTGTGGCCAGCGCGCTGATGCGGGAGTCGCTGGACCAGGTTCGGGAGCAAGGACTGAGAATCATGCCGATCTGCCCGTTCGCCCGGGCCTTCCTCGAGCGCAACCCGGACTACGCGGACCTCGTCCACGAGGGTTGACGCAGGCAACTGCCCCGCCAGGGTGAGTGAGGGTTCAGTCACGGAAGCATCACCATCCGGCCGCAGAGGGTGCCGTTGGGGTGTTTCGTCCCACTATGTGGGCATGGGATGGCGGTTGTCTTCATTGGAGCAAAGGAGCCCAGCCCTCGTGATACTTGCTGAGGAAGCAGCCACACTCGACGCCAGCGTCACCGACGCAATCGGCGCCTTCAACGACGACATCTTCTGGGCCTGGGTCCTGATCCCCCTCCTGGTGGGGGTGAGCCTCTACATCACCATCAGGACGGGGCTCGTGCAGTTCCGCATGTTTCCGGAGATGTTCCGGGTCTTGAAAAGCAAGCCCGAGATCGCCCCTGACGGCAAGAAGGCCGTCAGTTCCATCCAGGCCTTCATGATCTCGGCGGCCGCCCGGATCGGTACCGGCAACATCGTCGGTGTGTCCATCGCCATCTCCCTGGGCGGTCCCGGCGCCGTCTTCTGGATGTGGTTGATGGCTCTCGTCGTCTGCGGGGCCAGCTTCGTGGAGTCCACGCTCGCGCAGCTGTACAAGGTCCGCCATCCCGCGGGCTTCCGCGGCGGTCCCGCCTACTACATCGAACGCGGTCTGGGGCAGCGCTGGGCGGCGGTGCTGTTCGCGGTCATCCTGATCCTGACCTTCCCGATGGTGTTCAACGCGGTGCAGAGCAACACCATCACCAACGCGGTCGGGAACTCCGCCAGCGAGCTGGGCACTGAGCAGACCATGATGTTCTCCGCGGCCATCGGCGGCCTGCTGGTGGTCCTCACCGCGCTGGTGATCTTCGGCGGGGTCCGCCGGATCGCGCAGACGGCGCAGGCGCTCATCCCGTTCTTCGCGGGCCTGTACATCGTCATCGGCCTGGTCCTCATGGCGCTGAACTGGGAGCTCGTCCCGGGCATGTTCGTGCTGATCCTGGAGAACGCCTTCGGTCTCGGTGAGTTCGCCGCCGCGACGCTGGGTGTCGTGATCATCCAGGGCGTGCGCCGGGGTATGTTCTCCAACGAGGCGGGCCTGGGTTCCGCTCCGGTCGCCGCGGGCAGCGCCTCGGTCACGCACCCGGTCAAGCAGGGCCTTGTACAGACCCTGGGCGTCTACGTCGACACTCTGATCGTCTGCTCGGTCACCGCGTTCATCATCCTGCTCGGCTACCAGGGCGCCATGGACGGCCAGATCGAGGGCGACCTGACCCAGATGGCCCTCATGGCCATGCTCGGCCCCTGGGCCCTGCACCTGATGACCTTCATCATCGCCTTGGTGGCGTTCACTTCGGTGCTCGGCAACTACTACTACGGCGAGTCCAACCTCGAGTACCTGACCGAGAACCGCAACGTGCTGTTCGGATACAAGGTGGTCTTCCTGACCGCCACCTTCCTGGGTTCGCTGGGGACGATCGACCTGATCTGGACCCTGGCCGACACCACGATGGGCATGATGGCGCTGATCAACCTGATCGCGATCGCCCCGTTGACGGTGATCGCCTGTCGTCTGCTCAAGGACTACACGGATCAGCGCAGGCAGGGTCTGGACCCGGTGTTCAGCCGTGACCGGTTGCCCGACCTGCGCGGTGTGGAGTGCTGGGACCCTGAGGAGAAGGCCGAGTCCGGCAAGGGGCAGGCTTCCCCCTGACAGAGGAGAGCGTGAAACGGGGCGTGTCCGGGTGGGGCCGGGCACGCCCCGCGCTGTTTCCCCCGTCTCCGTGGCACTGGGGTCCCTCAGAGGGCCCGGGGCCTCGCGGAGCAACTCGGTTTCCGCGAAAAGGCACACAAATCCCTAACAGTAGGCGTTTTCCGGCATCTGTGTTCTTTCGGTCACAGCGGATCATCGCTAGTGTGCTGGGTCACAGTTGTGGCGGTCAGTGTTGTGTCTCGCGAGGGAGTCCGATGTCCATCGTCTCAATCGAGCCCGCCACCGCCGAGCGGTGGGATGACCTGGAGAACCTGTTCGGACCGACCGGAGCGTACGGGCACTGCTGGTGCACGTTCTTCCGCCGAAGGGCAAAGGACCACACGGCGAGCGTCTCGTGCGATCGCGCCACCCGTGGTCAGGACAACAAGCAAGAACTGCGCCGACTGACGCTGGACGGCCGGGTGCCCGGCCTGCTCGCCTATGACGAGGACGGCCCTTGCGGTTGGGTGTCGGTGGCGCCGCGCGAGGACTTCATCCGCCTGTCCCGTTCGCGGACCCTGCGCCCGGTCGACCCCCACGAGCCCGGTGTGTGGTCGCTGGTGTGCTTCTGGCTGCCGCCGCGGAGGCGCCGTCGAGGGCTGGGCAGTCGCCTGCTGGACGGAGCGATCGATTTCGCGCGGGCCGGCGGGGCGCGGGTTTTGGAGGCCTATCCGGTCGACACGGTCGGGGGGCGCGCCCCCAGTGCCGAGGTGTACACGGGGACGGTGGAGATGTTCCGCCGCGCCGGGTTCACCCTCGCGGGGCACCACCTGAGCGAGCGCGTGGTGGCCCGGCTCGAACTGAAGGAAGAGTAGGGCTCCCGTAAACGGGGGGAGGGTATATCCGCTAACCCTCTTCGGTGCTGATTCGCCCCCTGGTCCGCCTTCAGTCCGTTCCCCGCCTCCCTGTCAGCTCCCCGGCCCCCCCCGGTCCGTTCCTTCGGCCCTTGCCCTTTCCCCAGTCCCTTCCCCTGGCCCCGCCCTCCAGTCCCTGTCCTGTGGTGACAGGGGCTTTACCTGTGCTTGGTACCCCCCTGGGGTAGTCTGGCGAACGCGCGCCCGACGGTGCGTCGTGGGCGTTTGACAAGTAGATACCCCTGGGGGGTATATTGGCCCGTGTTGGAACGTCAGCGCGCGAAGCAGCGCGGCAGATCGCATCAGGAGGCAGCAATGGCTAGCACCATCGTCTACACCGTCGAGGGCATGAGCTGCGGGCACTGCGTCAACTCGGTCACCGAGGAGGTCGGCGGGGTCGCCGGTGTCACTGACGTCAAAGTCGACCTCGAAGGAAAGCAGGTCACGGTGATCGGCGAGGGCCAGGTCGACGACTCGGCCGTGCGCGCAGCGATCGACGAGGCCGGGTACGAGGTGGCTGGCTGACATGGGAGTGGCCACGAAACTCGGGCTCTACGCGGCCGGTCTCGTGGTCGTGTTCGCCGCGGCGTTCGGGGTCGGCTCCATGGTCGGCCCCGTCCTGTCGGAGCCCCCGGAAGGGCACTCGGAGAGCGTGGAGCAACCCGTGGACAGCGAACAGGACCACGACGGCGACAACGGCGCAGAACACTAGCGCGGCCAGGAGCGACAGATGAGTAGCAGCAAGACGGCGCCCGCCGAAGCGGGGCAGGTCGAACTCGCTATCGGCGGGATGACCTGCGCGGCCTGTGCGAACCGGGTGGAGAAGCGCCTCAACAAGATGGAGGGCGTCAGCGCCTCGGTCAACTTCGCTACCGAGAAGGCCCGGGTCTCCTTCGAAGGGCGGACGCTCCCGGTCGAGGACCTGGTCGCCCAGGTCGAGAAGGCGGGCTACAGCGCCACCGTCCCCGAATCCGAACCGGCCGCCGAGGAAGCAGGTGCCGACCCGGACGACCCGACGCGGGCCCTGTGGAACCGCGCTCTCGTGTCGATGGTGCTCTCCGTCCCCGTCATCGCGATGGCGATGGCCCCGGTCCTGCAGTTCACCTACTGGCAGTGGGCCTCCCTCGCCCTGGCCGCGCCGGTCGTGGTGTGGGGCGCGCTGCCCTTCCACATCGCCGCGCTGAAGAACCTCAGGCTCGGTACCGCCACCATGGACACCCTCGTCTCCTTGGGTGTGTCGGCGGCGTTCCTGTGGTCCCTCTACGCCCTGTTCCTCGGTACCGCCGGGATCCCGGGCATGACGCACCCCTTCGAGTTCACCATCGCCCGCACCGACGGCGCGGCCAATATCTACTTGGAGGTCGCGGCCGGCGTGACCTCCTTCATTCTCCTGGGCAAGTACTTCGAGGCACGCTCCAAGCGCAACGCAGGATCCGCCCTTCGGGCCCTGCTGGAGATGGGGGCCAAAGAGGTCACCGTCCTGCGGGGCGAGGGCGCCTCGGCCCGTGAGGAGCTCGTCCCCGTGGACCGGCTGGAGGTCGGGGACCGCTTCGTGGTCCGGCCCGGCGAGAAGATCGCCACGGACGGCACCGTCGAGGAGGGCACCTCTGCCGTCGACATGAGTATGCTCACCGGCGAGTCCGTCCCGGTCGAGGTCGCGCCGGGTTCGGCCGTGGCCGGCGCGACCGTCAACGCGGGCGGCCGCTTGGTTGTGCGGGCCTCCCGGGTCGGCTCCGACACCCAGCTCGCGCAGATGGCGCGTTTGGTGGAGGAAGCGCAGAACGGCAAGGCAGCCGTTCAGCGGCTCGCCGACCGGGTCTCCGGGGTGTTCGTCCCGGGCGCCATCCTGCTCGCCGCCGGATCGCTCGGCTTCTGGCTCGGGACCGGAGACCCGGTGGGTGCGGCCTTCACCGCCGCCGTGGCGGTGCTGATCATCGCCTGCCCCTGCGCCTTGGGTCTGGCCACCCCGATGGCGCTCATGATGGGCACCGGTCGCGGCGCGCAGCTCGGCATCCTCATCAAGGGCCCCGAGGTGTTGGAGAGCACCCGCCGCGTGGACACCGTCGTGCTGGACAAGACCGGCACGGTGACCACCGGGAAGATGACCCTGACCGGTGTGACCGCCGCCGAGGGGGAGAGTGAGGACGAGGTACTCCGCTTGGCGGGCGCACTGGAGAGCGCTTCCGAACACCCCGTCGCGCGGGCGATCGCCACGGGAGCGATGGTCCGGGGCGGCGACCTGCCCACCCCGGAGGACTTCGCCAACATCGAGGGACGGGGTGTCCAGGGAATCGTGGAGGGCCGCGCCGTCCTGGCGGGCCGTGCCGCGCTCCTGGCGGAGTGGTCCCAGGAGCTGCCCGAGGACCTGCTCCTGGCACTGGAGGCGGCCGAATCCGAAGGGCGCACCGCGGTCGCGGTGGGCTGGGACGGCCGGGCCAGAGGGGTGCTGGACGTGGCCGACGCGGTCAAGCCCACCAGTGCCGAGGCGGTCCGCCAGTTCAGGGGCCTGGGCCTCACTCCGATCCTGCTGACCGGAGACAACCGGGCGGTGGCCAGGGCTGTCGCCGACGAGGTGGGGATCGAGGAGGTCATCGCCGAAGTCCTGCCCAAGGAGAAGGTCGACGTGATCACCCGGCTCCAGGACGAGGGCCGCGCGGTGGCGATGGTCGGCGACGGGGTCAACGACGCCGCAGCGCTGGCCCAGGCCGACCTCGGGCTGTCCATGGGTACCGGCACCGACGTGGCCATCGAGGCCAGCGACCTGACCTTGGTCCGGGGCGACCTGCGGGCGGCCGCCGATGCCGTGCGACTGTCAAGGCGCACTCTCGGCACCATCAAGGGCAACCTGTTCTGGGCCTTCGCCTATAACACCGCCGCGCTGCCCCTGGCGGCGGCGGGGCTGCTCAACCCGATGCTCGCGGGGGCCGCGATGGCCCTGTCCAGCGTGTTCGTGGTGAGCAACAGCCAGCGGCTGCGCCGTTTCCGCCCGCTGACCGGGGCTCCTGCCGCTCGGGACGTCCCGCACACGGCCGACAGCGTGCGGTCAAGGAAATAAAACAATAAAACGCCAGATAACGGACTGAATGTCCGCTCTCGGAGGGGACTCGGACCTCGTCTCCGGCCGACGAAGCCGCTAGGGTTTGCGCGGTACCTCACCCGTGTGGGGTTTCCGCGCAGACCCGATCGGTTTTCCTTCTGTCCGCATCAGCCTGAAATGGCGGTCCCGCAGCGCCACAGCCCCAACCCCCGCACAGCCGAGGTCCCCGTGACGACTGGATGTCCCCGCGCCAAGCTTTACCAAGAAGAGCCGCACCCCGACCCCTACGCCGTGTACGCCCAGATGCGTGCCGAACACGGCCCGGTGGTCCCGGTCGAGTTGGAACCCGGTGTGCACGGGTGGCTGGTCACCGACTACACCACCCTGATCTCCTGGAGCCGGGACACCACCACGTTCGGGCACGACGCCCGCCTGTGGAAGGACTTCCGCGAGGGCAGGATCGACGCTGACGCTGCCGTGCTGCCGATGATGGCCCCCCGCTCGAGCGCCCTCTTCGTCGACGGCGCCGAGCACCAGCGCTACCGCCGGGCGCTCACCGACAGCCTTGGCGCGATCGGGGCGGAGCGGCTGGTCGAGATCACCGAGCGGTACGCGCACGGACTCGTCGACGAGTTCTGCGCGAGGGGGCAGGCCGACGCCCTGAACGAGTATGCCCGGATGCTGCCGCTGCTCGTCATGAACGAACTGTTCGGCTTCGAACGGGACCAGGGCGTGCGCTTCGTCGAGGCCATGCGCAACCTCTGGCTCGGTATCGACGCGGAGAAGTCGAACGCCGAGGCTGAGCGCGCCCTGTCCGAGGTGGTCACCGCCAAGCACCGCGAGCCCGGCGACGACGTCACCACCCGGCTGATCCAGCACCGCGCGGCGTTCAGCGACGAGGAGGTGATCATGCAGCTCCTCCTGGTGGTGGCCGCCGCCAACGAGCCCACCGCCAACCTCATCAACGCGGGGGTGCGGGCGGTCCTCACCGATCCCAACATCGCGAGCGGCAGGACACCTTCCCAGACCGCCCTGGCCGACACCGTCGACCGGGTCCTGTGGCGGGACCCCCCGATCACCAACTACCCCGTCATCTACCCGAGGGTGGACGTGCCGCTCGGCGGCGGCCGCACCATCGAGGCGGGCGAACCGATCCTGCTGGGCTTCGCCGCCGCCAACCGCTTCTTCGTCGAGGAGAACGCGGAGCAGATGGCGGAGTCGAGCAACCGGGCCCACGTGGCCTGGGGCGCCGGCGTCCACCGCTGCCCGGCGCGGGAGGAGGCCACGACGATCACCATCATCGCGCTGCGCACCCTCCTCGACCGACTTCCCGGACTGCGCCTGGCAGTGCCGCCGGAGAACCTGCGCTGGCACCTGTCGGCGCTGTCCTGGATCCCGGTCGAACTTCCCGTGCAGTTCGACCCCCAACCCCCGCCGAACCCCACGCCAGTGGAAGGAACAACTTGGACCGCGTCCGACTCGCCCCCGGAAACATCAGCGCACAAGCAGACCACCTCAGGGACATCGCCCCTGTCGTCCCTGTCGAACTTCCTGGTCAGGTTGATGCGTGGGTCGTGACCTCGCACAAGGCGGTCAGCGACGCGCTGGCCGACCCCCGGGTCCAGAAGAGCAAGCAGTACTGGAGGGCGTTCAACGAGGGTGAGGTTCCTTCGGACTGGCCGCTGATCTCCTGGATCATCAACGAGAACATGCTGTCCAAGGACGGCGAGGACCACACCCGGTTGCGCAAGCTGGTCTCGAAGGCGTTCACCCCGCGCAGGGTAGAGAAGCTGCGGCCGGCGATCGTGGGCGTCGTCGACTCCCTGCTCGACGACATGGAGCGGGCGGCCGAGCAGAGCGAGGACGGGGTCGTCGACCTCAAGGAACTGGTCGCGCAGCCGCTGCCGCTCACGGTGATCAGCGACCTGTTCGGCCTGGACGAGGAGATGCGGCCCAAGCTGCACCGGCTCGTCGGCGTCTTCTTCGACCAGAGCGTCACGCCCGAAGAGGCGATGACGATCTTCTCCGACATGTGGGTCGTCCTCACCGAGCTGGTGGCGACCAAGCGCGCAGAGCCGGGCGACGACCTGACCACCGCCCTCATCGCCGCCCGTGACGAGGAGGACCAGCTCACCGAGGACGAGCTCATCTGGAACCTGGTGCTGTTCATCAGCGCCGGCTACGAGACCACGATGAACCTCATCGGCAACGCCGTGCGGGTCCTCACCACCCACCGGGACCAGTTGGACCTGATCGTCGAGGGCCGGGTCGAGTGGTCCAAGGCCATCGAGGAGGTGCTGCGCCTCACCCCGCCCGGGGAGTACGTACCGATGCGCTACACCACCGAGGAGATGGAGTTGGGCGGGGTGCGCATCCCCAAGGGCGAGGCACTGATGCTCGGCTACGCTTCGGCCGGTCGGGACCCCGAACAGTACGGATCGACGGCTGGGGACTTCGACATCACCCGTGAGGACACCTCGCACCTGGCCTTCTCGCACGGTCGGCACTACTGCCTGGGGGCGAGTCTGGCCCGCATGGAGGTCAACGAGGTGCTGCCGCGCCTGTTCGAGCGCTTCCCCAAGCTCGACGTCGCGGTGGCCGAGGCCGAGCTGACCCAGTCGCCCTCCATCATCGCCGCGGGCGTCGAGGCCCTGCCGGTACGGCTCGACGGCTGAGCCGGGAGGGCCGCAGCCGGGACACGCCCGGATTTTCCGGTCCCGTCAAGGGGTACGTCGGTGCTCCTTGACGGGGTCCTCGCATTTCAGGGGTGTTTTGGGCAGGTCTGTGGCCTGGTGGGGACACAGTTGACACCTCCGGGGAAGCAGCGAAGAGGCGTCCCGGCTTCTAGACTCAAGGTGGCCCCCGATCCCCCCTGCCCTGCCCCGCCTCCCGTCATGCCCTTCTACCGTGAAGGCCCCTCCCCTCAGAGGATTGCGCACACACATGAACAGTTCGGAAGCCGACCCCGGCCGCATCCTGGCCAACCGGTACCGCCTGGACGAGGTCATCGGTGCGGGCGGTATGGGTCGCGTCTGGAAGGGAACGGACACCCTGCTGGACCGGCCGGTCGCGGTCAAGGAGTTGACCACTCCGCCCAACCTCCCGCCACACGAGGTCGAGGTACTGCGCACCCGCATGCTCCGCGAAGCCCGCAGCGCCGCCCAGCTCAGCCACCCGGCCATCATCACCGTGTTCGACGTGGCCGAGGAGGACGGCCGTCCGTGGATCGTGATGGAGCTCGTGCAGGGGCCCTCCTTGGGCGACCTCGTGCGCGACCACGGTGCGGTCCCCGTGCGGCGGGCCGCTCACATCGGCGAGCAGATGGCCGCCGCGCTGGGCGAGGCGCACAAGCACGGTATCGTGCACCGCGACATCAAGCCGGGCAACGTGCTCATCGCCGGGAACGACCGGGCCGTCCTCACCGACTTCGGCATCGCCCACCTGGACGGTTCCACGCACCTGACCAGCACCGGGCTGCTCATCGGCTCGCCGAGCTACCTCGCGCCGGAGGTCGCCCACGGCCGCTCGGCCACGGCCGCCTCGGACATGTGGGCGCTCGGTATCACCCTCTATCAAGCAGTAGAAGGCACGCTTCCCTTCGACCGGCCCACACCGATGGCCACCCTGACCGCCATCGTCACCCAGGACCTGCCGGAGACCCCCAAAGCGGGCCCGCTCCGTCCCGTCCTGGAGGCACTGACCGAGAAGCGCCCCGAGGACCGGCCCACGACCGAAGAGGTGCGCAGCCTCCTGATCGGGATCCGCGACTCCGCTGGTTCGGCGGGCACCACCGCGGTGTCGCCCGCGCTCCCAGCCACGGAACCCGCGCCGGAGCCGACCGGGACCGAAGACGCACCGGATTGGAACGCCGTCAGTTCCGAGGGGACGGTGGCCCGGGCGGTCAGCGGTGCCGAGCCCGACCCGGCCGAGGACACACCCGCGGAGCCGGCCGGGGCCGTCCCCGGCGCGCCGCCGTCCTCGGAGGGGGCGCGGCACACCCGCGGGTCCCGAGCCGGGAAGCGGACGCTCGTGGTCGCCGCCGCGGCGCTGGTCCTGCTGGTGGGGGCCGCGGCCACCACCCTGTTCGTCAGCATGAACCGCCCGGGCGACGACCCCGACACCGGCCTAGCCGGTTCGAGCGAGGAACAGACGGCCGACGACACCGCCGACGAGGACGAGGCCGCGGCGGACGAAGCCGACGAGGAGCCGGAGGAGGAAGAGGACGACGAGTGGGACTTCCTCGACCTCTACGAGGACGACAGCGGCTACTCCTTGGACGTCCCCGAGGAGTGGGAGGTCGACCCCGAGGGTGACATGGTCTACTTCCGCAACCCCGACGGCGGCTACCTGCTGGTCGACCGGACCGACAACCCGAACGCGGACGCCGGGGACGACTGGCGCGACTTCGAGCCCGTCGGCAGCCAGAACTTCGGCGGCTACTCGCTGATCGGGATCGAGGACGTGGACTCCGGCTGGGCCGACGACTACGTCAGCGCGGCGGACTGGGAGTTCACCTTCGACGGCAACGACGGCGAGATGCACGCGATCAACCGCGGCTTCCACACCGAGGACATCGGGTACGCGCTGTTCCTGGTGAGCGGTGAGCCCCAGGGCGTCAACCACGCCCTGCTGGACCGGATCGCCGAGTCCTTCGAGCCCGCGGACTGAGGCGCCGGACCGGGCTCGCCGAGGACAGGGCGGGGCTAGGGCATGCTCGGCGGACACATACTCTGCTGCGCGTCGCCCAGCGGCACTGTCACTGCGCATCTCTCAGTCGACAGCCGAACCCGGGCGGGCCCCCGCTGTGCGATGCTGCCGAGCTTGCGAGGCAGCGCACAGCAGGGGAACTCCTTCTTCGGCCTTGTGCCAG
>NZ_BAAGZJ010000015.1:0-112442 GCF_054778635.1 Nocardiopsis nanhaiensis | reverse complement strand
GAGCACGCTCGTTACCTGGCCCGCCATCAGCACGAGCGGGCACGCCAGGACACCTACCTCCAGGCCGCCTGACGATCACGGAAGGTAACCATCACACAGTCGAAGGACTTATGAATCGCTGCACTAGGGAGGGCAGGGCGCGCCCTGGTGGGATCTCCCCGTTGTCGATGCGCGCACGAAGCGCGTTGGCGACTTGGACGTAGGGCGGAACCGGGGATTCGCGGTCAATGGCGGGCATAAGAGTGAACCTAGCCAGCCACCCACTTCGAACCATAGCTACCCACTGGGGTAGTCAGGGGTAGTACACCAAGCTATGATGTGGGCTTGACTCATCCATGAGGCGGCCCGGCGGCGCTACCAACACCCCGGGCCCGGTCCACCTGAAAGCGCAGGCAGACATGCTCACCCTACTGTCCTTCTTCGGCGTGCCCGCACGGCTCCTCCGGCCAACGCGGGGCGCTCACACCACCGCCATCGGCTACCTGCGGGAGCTGGGCGCTGAGGCCCGACGCAACCGTTCCCGCCGGGTCCGCCGCTACGTCGAAGCCCTGGCTCGCTCCGAGCCCACCGCGACCAAGCCCATCGAACCCGCTACCCCCGTCCCCGCGCCTCGAAAGCCGGTCGAGGACGCCCACTGGGACGGGTGCCCCCGGGTCAAGATCGTGCGCGGCCCCTACCGGGCCTGGGAGGCCCACCGCGCCCAGCTCAAGGAGCTGGTCGCGTGAACGAGCACACCGAAGCCCTGGCCGCCCGACTCAGCCAGCTCCTCAACGACCCCGAACTGTGCGCGGACGCGGTCACCCGCCTGGCCTCCGCCGACGCGGTCTTCGGCTACCTGGATGACGCCCTGCGGTCCGGTGACGCCCTGCCCCACCGCTGGTCCGCCCGTTTCGGTGACATCGCCGAAATCGACGAGGTGACCGACCACTACGATGCTCTCTCCGAAGCCCTGCGCGCCGTCGGCGAACCCGTCACCTGTTGGCAGGCACTCGCCAGGGCCCGAGGACGCTGGGCCCTGTTGAAAGCCGCCATGGTGCACGGTTCACCGCTGCCCGAACCCTGGCAGCGGTGAACCGCAGACGGGTCGCCCCACCGGGTTACGGCCCGGTGGGGCACCGTCTATTCGAGGTCGGCCTCGGCCAGCAGGTGCGCGGCCGCGGACGGGTCCCGCAGCACGGCGGCGAGCAGGTGGCGGCGGGACCACTGTCCGGCGCGCCAGCACAGCGCACGGGCCAGCCCTTCGGTCCCGGAGGCGTGCACCGCACCGTCACCCGTGTACCACTCCACGTCTACGCCGTCGACGGTGAGTTTCCGGTGGTGCAGGTACGTGCGGTCCGGCTCCTCGCCCCCGGCGAGGAACAGCGCCGCCTCGTCGGGCACCGCCCGGATCTGCCCCGCCGAGTTCACCTTCCCGGTGACGCTCTCCGAGGCCAGGCCCAGGTCGAGGACGTCGGCGAGCCGGTCGGCCGCTTCGGCGGCGGCCAGGACCAGCGGCCGGTCCTCGACCAGTGGAAGCAGGTCCGGTGAGTCGATCACCACGGCGTCCTCGGCATCGGCGACCACGATCGCCCCGCCCCTGACCGCGCGCACGAGCGTCGGCGGGGTGACCAGGTCGGTGTCCACCTCGGCCAGGGCCCTCCACAGGCGGCGCAGCGCGAAACGGTCCACGTGGCGGGCCGGATCGGCGAGCCGGTTCAGCAGGTCGTCGGCGCCGTCGGGGTCGGTGAGCAGGTCGGCGAGGGTCGTACGGACACCGAGGGCCCGGGCGAACTCGGGGTCGACGTCGGCGGGCACCTCGTCGTAGAGGCCGGTGAGCGCGGGCTCGGCATCGGCGGTACGCAGCCCGACCGGGGCCCGGCCGTCCAGCAGCGCCCGGCTGCGCAGCCACCAGGCGGTGTAGGAGGGCACATCGACGACCCGGCCGTCCGGCATGAGCAGGCGGGCGGGGGCGGTGACGGCCTCACGCAGCCGCCCCTGGGAGAGCATCGTCAGTGCCTGGGGCCAGGCGTCGTCGGCGATGTAGTCGAGGTCGGCGACGCACACCAGTTCGGGCACCACGGGCGGGAGGTCGGGGTCGCCGACGCGCTCGAGGACCTCGTCGGCCCAGTCGTCCAGCCCGTCGGGGCCGTCCTCTCCGGCCGCGCCGTCGAAGGCTCCCGCGGGGTCCTCCCCCAGCGCCACCTCCTCGGCGCGGACCACGGTCAGGCCCCACAGCGCGCCCACGGCCCGCAGGGCGTCGGTGCCGTGGCGGCGGACGAGGTCGTCGTGGACCGTGCCGAAGGGCGCGTCGTCCACCAAGAGGTCCGCCAAGGGCGCTCCGGGAACGAGGAGTTCGGCGGCGATCGAGTATCCGTCCTCGTCGTCGCGCAGGGCCAGTTCGGACAGCCAGGGCGCGTCCTCGACCGTCGTACCGGAGGCCGCGACCAGGTCCAGGACGGCCTCGGCGACGGGCTCGGGGTCCTCGGCGTCCAAGGATCCGCGTACGGCGGCCTCGGTGTTCGGGTCGGCCAGCACCGTGCCCGCACCGGCTTCGGCCGCGCCCAGGCGCAGCAGGAGCGGGTGGGCAGCCTCAGGGTGCACCACACGCACGCCCAGGGTGGCCAGGGCTGCGGGGTCGAGCCTACGGCCTTCGGTGTCGGCGACCTTGGCCCAGTCGTCGGTGGGCAGCAGCAGGGAGCGCGGCCCTCGGACGAGGCGGCCGTCGGCCAGCGGGACCGGAAGGGAACCGAGCTCGTCGATGTCGGCCCCGTCGCCCCCTGCGGTTCCCAGGGCCGCGTAGAGCGTCGCCCACCACTCCGGTTCCCGTTGGGTGTCACCGAGCAGGTCGGCGAGGTCGGCCAAGCCCAGTCGGCGTACGCGCAGCGAGGCCAGGGCCGGGTGGCGCGGGCTCCAGGTTCCGGGCAGTAGCGGCGGGCCGAGTTCGGCGAGCAGGCTGACGAGGTCGGCCGAGCCGTTCGCGCCACCGGTGTCCAGGAGCACCGCCTCACGCGGGGCTACGGGGTGTCCGGCGGCGGTGACCAGGAACGGGGCATCCAGCAGGGGCTCGGCGACCCGGGCCCGGAAGACCGCGTCGATGGCGCCGCCGCCCACGCGGGCGGCGGGAACCAGGTCGAGGGCGGCCCGGGGCGCGAAGCGGCGCAGGAGCGCGCAGTAGGCCTTCGCGGCCTCCATGAGCAGCAGGTCGGTGGCGCCTCCCGGCTGGACCGCGCGCCGGTCGGAGCTGAGCGGGAACGTGCCGATGAGGAGGGCGGGCAGGTCGAGTTCGGTGTCGGTGGGGGTGGGCGCGTGCACCACGTTCTCGACGTCGGCGGGCAGCGCGGCCACACCGCCTGCGGCGTCCACCGGGGCGGCCCAGGTCAACGACCACGCGGTGCGCTCCCGCTCCTCCGTGGGCCGGTCCGCCAGCAGGTCGGGGGCGAACTCGCCGGAGGTACTGAGGACGCGCCAGGGTGTGGCCCGGGTCCCGCCGGCGTCGCGGTGAGTGGTGACCAGGTCGGTTTCGGAGTCCTCGTCGCCGGGCTCGCGGGTGAGGACGCGCTCGGCGCCGTCGACCACCACGCTGACCTCGGAAAGGCCGTCGAGGGCGAGCAAAATGGCCTCGCCGGTCCGGTCCAGTAGTTCCCGTACCCGCTCCTGTGCCTGTTGGTCGCGGAGCGCCAGGGTGACGACGGTGTCGTATCCGCTGTCGGGCCGTTCGGGGACGACGTCGGCGGGGAAGGGCAGGCGGAGCATGGGCACGTGGCCGGAGCGGCGGCCCACCTCGTCGGCGAGGTCGGCGTGCCTACCGTTGCTGTCGAGCAGGTCGGTGACCACGGCACGGGCGCGCTCGGCGGAGAAGTGCACCGCCGCGCCGCCGGAGTCCACGGTGACGTCGTCGCTGAGCGCCACCACCGCGGAGAAGCCGACCCCGAACCGGCCCGCGGAACCTTGGTCGTCGCGTTTGGTGGACGCCCTCAGGGTGGCGAGGGATTCCACGCCCTCCGCGCTCAGGGGCGCGCCGGTGTTCGCGGCGGAGAGCCGGTCGCCGTCCAGGGCCAGGCGGAGGTGTCCGGGAACGCCCGCGCGGCGCGCCGCGTCGGCGGCGTTCTGGGCGAGCTCGACCACGACCCGGTCCCGGTAGCCGCCCAGGGCGAAGTCCTCTTCGGCGTTGGCGTCCTCCCGGAAGCGGGCAGGCGCGTCAGCCCACGCAGAGAGCACACGTCTGCGCAGTTCATCGGTGTTGTGAGGGTCGGCCACCGAAGCGGTCACCGGCTCGGCCATGGTGGTCTCCTCCTGCGCTGGGCGCGCGGTCCGATCGGCCCCCGCATGTTCGCGGACATGCGGGGTCCCGGCAAGGCGAGCGTGATGGTGGGTGTGGGTCGAGCCTAGCCCACAGGGGGACGGGTCGGGTTGTGGAGGTGCGCGTGGCGCGTGAGTCCGGGGCGCGGGCGGACACGGGAAGGGTCCCGCCGCGCACTGCGGCGGGACCCCGAGATCGTTTTCGGTGGATCTGCCCGTGGTGACTGCCGTTGTCGTCGGAAGTCGGTCGTGGTCAGGAGTCGCTGGAGACCAGTTCCAGTTCCGCGGTGTCGTCGAAGACGATGTGGTCATACCCCATCTCGTCGACGACCGGTGCGACCGGCTCGTTCTGCGGGCCGGGGCGGCGGACTTCGGAGTGTGCTCCGCAACCGTGGTCGAGGGACACGACCTTGCCGTCGTCCGGGGCGTACTCGTTGGTGCACACGCCGAACATCTGGCGCAGCTCGCCGGCGAGCGGGGTCAGGAACCCACAGGAGGTGCAGCGCGCCGGGGCTGCCGAGGCAACGGGGCTCCGCGGCCCGGCCTCGCCGTTGTACCAGCGCTCCGCGGCCTGCTCGCGGCCGACCTCGGATAGCACCTGGCGGCGGCCGAGTCCCAGCTCCCACACCATCTGCTGGTCCATGCCCTCGGCGTCGAGCTCGCTGTCGGGCACCTGCGCGTAACCGGGGACGAGGCGCTCGTCGTCCTCTTCGGTGGGGAGGAGGTCCCCCACACCGACGTCGCCCGGGCGCAGTCGCTCCTTCCACGGCACCCACTCGGGCGCGACCAGGGCGCCCTCGCCGGGCAGCAGGACCACTTCGTTGACCGTGACCGTCTTGGCCCGCGAGGCGCGGACCACGGTGACGGCGTAGGTCCACCCCGGATACGCGGGGTCCAGGCACTCGAAGTAGTGGGTGACCAGGCGTGTGTCCTCGACCTGGGCGGTGAGGTGCTCACCCACCCAATCGGGTCGCCCGACCTCCGCTGCCACCGAGCGGGCCAGATCCACCGCGTCGACACATGCCTTGTCCGGTACAGGAGAACGTCGAGAAGGGCTCACGTCCCCCATTCTCACTGATCGCGGGCACCGATTTGACCATAACGCGGGTCAAGGTTCGCCCGATTCACCCTCTTGGCGGGGTATTGCCACCGGGCGGGGCGGACGGCACGGAGGCCGTGGCGGACCGTGTTCTCGGCCACCACGGCCTCCGTGGACGGGTTCCGGCGATCGGGTTCCGGAGTGTCAGGCCTCCAGGTCGTCGGCCACCACACGCAGAACGGCGGCGACCTTGGCCGCCTCACGCTTGTCCGGGTGGCGGCCGCGCCGGTAGCCGTTGGAGACGTTCTCCAGGAGTTTGATGAGGTCCTCGGTGATGAGCACCATCTCGTCCGGCTTCTTGCGCTGTGCCTTGGCCACCGAGTGCTGTGAGTCCAGGAGTTTCACCTGGAGCGCCTGGGCGCCCTTGCGCCCCTCGGCCACGCCGAACTCGACCCGCTGGCCGGGTTTCAGGGCGGTGGTTCCGGGCGGCAGGGAGGTGGAGTGCACGAACACCTCACCTCCGTCGTCCCGGGTGAGGAATCCGAAACCCTTGTCGCCGTCGTACCACTTGACCTTGCCGGTGGGCACGTAGAGACCTCATGCTTTCACTGACGGGCACCCCGGGAACGGCGATCGGAAACGGTGCCGTCCACCCTTTCCTCCGCCCCGGGCGACCCCTGGTTTCCATGGGTGCGCCCAAGGCTAATGCCCAGGGCCTCGACAACGCGACCGGGTATTGGTGTGACCGATTCCCCGCACACGCGAAACGAGGCCCGGATACGGCTTACCCGGACCTCGTTGGCGTCGACGTCTGCCCCTGGAACCGCTGGGTGCGGAGTGTGGGACGGTACTCGGCGGAAGCAGGGGCTCCGTCGACGAGTTGGGGCCCGAGCTGGAAGCCGGGCCACCCGACGTGACCGCCGCGAAGCGTCACCGGCGGTGCACAGTCATGACTACCCGATACAACACGCACGAATGCGCTTTAACGGGCCGACCGGAAAAGGTATTCCCCAGCGTTTGCCAACCAATGACCGTCCGGGCTTCGTCAGCTCCCGGCGGAGCGGTCGGCGACGCGGGCCGAGCGGGCGGCCTTCGGGAAGAGGTAGAGGACGCACACCAGGGAGGCGAGTCCGAGCCCGGCGACACCGGTGGCCGGCAGGGCCTGCTGGATGTACTGGTCGATGAACTTGGCGTCGCCCGTCCACAGGATCATGCCGACGACACAGGCGAACAGCGGGACGCCCGCCCCGATCCACTTGTCGCGGCTGTTCCACACCGTGCTGAGCACGATGAGGGCGGCGCCGAGCACCCACAGGAAGGCGACGTCCCACCACAGCCCGGCCAGGACGTACACGGCCAGGGCTACGGCCTCGGGTGGGTGGTGCCTCACCAGGAGGAGGCTGCCGCGGACCACACCCGGCTTGCGCGTGACCTTTCCGTCCATACGCATGTCGGTCTGGCTGGGCCCCTCGAGGAGGGCCATGAATCCCTGGTTGGGTCCGCCGCGCCAGGGCGGGGGCGGACGGTCTGCGTGTCTGGGTTTGTTCGGGATCATCTCGTCGTCTTCGAGGTCGAACTCGCGACCGGTGAGCTCCTCTTCCACGATGTGCCGGGGGGAGCCGAAACCACGGAGAATCCGCCGCACAGTGTCAACGTCGTCGTTCTCGGCCGCCTCGCGCCGCTCATCGATGCGCGCACGCAGGCTCGTCAGGTAGGCGGTCCGTTCCTTCGCCGTCACACGACCGTGCAGCGCGAGCCCGACCTTGGAGAGGTAGTCGAGTACCACTTGTTCGGAGCGCTGGGTCATGGACCCATGTTGGCCCACAATGACCTGCCTTTTAACCCCTCCTCCGCAATTTCGGTCGAAGAATTCCCTCCCGATACGGCTCAGGAACGCGGTGAATCGGGTGGCGGCAAGGGTCAGAAGGGGAGGGGTGCGCTCTCCGAGCCGCCATCGCTTAGCGTTGACACGATGACCGACTACGCGCGACCCGAGCCCGGCCAGGGCACCAGCGCTCCCGACGGCACAGCCGTTTCGGGGCGTCCCCCCACGTTCACCTCCTGGCTGCGTGCCCGCTCCGACGAGGAGCTCACCGCCCTGTTGAACGCCCGGCCGGACCTGGCCCAGCCGGTTCCCGCCGATATCGGGGCCCTGGCGCATCGCGCGACCTCGCGCAACGCCGTGCTGCGCGCCCTGGAGCGGCTCGACCGGTTCACCCTCCAGGTCCTGGAGTCCGTGGTCGCCCTCGGAGACGACCGGCTGTCCGAACCTGTCGGTGCGCGCCCCGAGGACATCGCTCGAGGGCTCGATCTCACCCCTTCCGCCTCCGATGGGAAGGGCCCGCTCGACCACGCCCTGGACACGCTGTCCTCCCTTGCCCTCGTCTGGCCCGACCAGGGGCGTCTGCGCCCCGTCCAGGTCCTGCGCGAGCTCCTCCCCCAGCCCGCCCAACTGGGTCCGCCCGCCCGGGTCCTCCTGGCCGCGCTGCCGCACGGCACCGCCAAGCGGCTCGCCGACGACCTGGTGCCGCACAGCACCGCCGTCAGCCCCGTGGAGACGGTCGCCACCGCCCTCACCGACCCCTCTCGGGTGGGGACCCTCATCTCCCAGGTCGGTTCGGCCGCCCACCGCCTACTGGACAGCCTCGCCTGGGGACCGCCCAACGGCACGGTCTCCGACGCCCGCCGCGAGATCACCCTGGCCACCGCTTCCTCTCCGGTGGAGACGCTCATCGCCCGGGGTCTGCTCGTGGCTACCGGCGACGACACCCTGACGCTGCCCCGCGAGGTCGGTCTGCACCTGCGCTCCGGGCAGCTGTTCGGCGATGTCAGTACGGACCCGCCAGACTTCGAGGGCCGTCACGGCTCCCACACCACGGTTGCCCGAGCCGCCGCTGGACAGGCCTTCAGCGTGCTGCGCGGGGTGGAGGAGCTGCTGGAGCGCTGGTCCGACGACCCCGCCGCGGTCCTGCGCAACGGCGGCCTGGGCGTACGCGACCTGCGCCGGGCGTCCCAGGTGATGGACACCGACGAGGACACCGCCGCCCTGTACTTGGAGGTCACGCGTGCCGCCGGGCTGATCGGGACGGACCACCGGCTGGAGGGCGAATGGCTGCCCACCCGCGAGTACGACCTGTGGCGCCAGCGCACACCGGAACACCGCTGGCTGCAGTTGGCCCGGGCCTGGCTCGGCTCGGACCGGGTGGCGTCCCTGACCGGATCGCGTGACTCCGGCGGCCGGGTGCGCAACGTGCTCGGCCCCGGCCTGGTCCGCCCGGCGGCCCCGCAGGCCCGCCGCGACGTCCTCACCGAGATGGGCGCGGCCGAAGCGGGCCTGGTGCCCACAGAGGGTTCGCTGGCAGCACGGTTGGACTGGCGTCGCCCGCGCCGCCAGTCGCCGGTCTACACCGAGCTCGTGGGCGCCGCGGTGACCGAGGCGGCCGCGCTCGGCCTGACCGGCATGGGAGCGCTCGCCGAACACACGCGGCCCCTGCTCGCCGGCGACGAGGAGACCGCCGCGCGGGTCCTGTCCGCCGAACTTCCCCAGCCTTTGGACTACGTGCTGGTCCAGGGCGACCTGACCGCTGTGGCCCCGGGCCCGCTCGTCACCGGGCTGGCACGCGAGCTCGCCCTGACGGCCGACGTGGAGTCCACCGGCGGGGCCACCGTGTACCGCTTCACCGAGGACTCGGTCCGCCGGGCACTGGACGCCGGACGCGGGGTCGCCGACATCACCGGCCTGCTGGAGCGCCATTCACGCACGCCGCTGCCGCAGGCACTGCGCTACCTGGTGTCGGACGTGGGGCGCAGGCACGGCAGGCTGCGCACCGGATCGGCCTCCAGCTACCTGCGCTGCGACGAGCCCGCCCTGCTGGCCGAACTGGTGGCCGACCGCCGGGCCGCCGACCTGGAGCTCCTGCTGCTGGCCCCGACCGTGGTGGTCAGCGGGCTCAACCGGGCGGCCCTGACCGAGCGGCTCCGGCAGCTGGGCTACCACCCGGTGCCCGAGAGCGGCGACGGCACGATGCGGCTGGGCAGGCCCGAGGTCCGCCGCGCCGAGCCCGAACCCTCCTCCCCCTCCGAGAACGCGCCGACCGCGGAACTGACGCAGGCCGCCGTACGCGCTCTGCGCGCCGGTGACGAGGCCGCCAACATCGCCCGGGTCCCGGTGTCCCTGCCCGAAGGAGGCACCGCCGGTTCTCGTGCCACCGCCGTCATGGAGGTGCTGGCGGAGGCTGCCGAGGGCGAGCGCAGGGTCTGGATCGGCTACACGGACACCGACGGCCGCCAGGTCAGCCGGATCGTGGAACCCACCCGCGTGGACGGCGGTTTCCTGACCGCCTACGACACCACCAGGGACGCCGTACACCGGTTCGCGATCCACCGCATCACCGGCGTCGCCGAACTCGAGGAGAACTGACCCGAGGAGAACTCCACCTCACCGTTGGAGCTCAGGCGCACCAGGGGCTGCGGCCGACCCCGCCTCCGTCCGCCCAGCGGTACCAAGCCCCTAGAGTGGCCTCAGATCGGTTGGTCCGGCCCCGGAAGAGAACCCATGAGCAACGCACCGCTGCCCCCTGGAGCCTCCTCCCCCCGAGATCGGGGGCAGGGCGACCGTGCCCCGGAAGGGCGGGACCGGGCTCCCGAGCGGGAGCGCGAGGACGACAGGCCGGAACGCGGGGACGACCGCCGGGACTCGGCACCGGTGGGCACGACCGGCGGTGCCAACAGTTCGACCATGGCACTGATCCTGCACGCGGTCACCGCCCTGTGCTGCGCCAACTGGATCTTCGGCATCGCCGGGATCACGTTCGCGGTGCGGGCCGCCCACGCCCGCGACCGGGGGCGCCCTGACCAGGCCGAGGTCCTGACCCGGTACTCCTGGTACTGCCTGGGTGCCGCCGCGGTGATGTTCTTCGTCATGCTGGTACTCACCTTCGTGGTGTTCACGCAGGCGGGGAGCTGGATCGAGGGGATCGTCCCGGTCCCGCAGTGGTGACCACGGTTCGGCAGAACCGGACCCCCGGTGTCCGCATCCGAACAGGGTAGGACGGGTATGCGACCCCATGTGAGGATGCGCGGTGCGGAAAGAGATGGAGCGCGGTGAACGGCGACCCGAGCGACCCCAGGGCCTTCTGGGAGCGGGGACGGACCTCCGTCCCGGGAAGCTCCGCGCCCACGGAAGCTCCCCGGAGGGCCGCGTCCGCGCCTCCGGCGGCCCCGCTCGCCACGCCGCCGGCCCACCAGCCAGCCGCGTACCCGCCCACCGCACCGCCGATGGCACCGGTGCCGGGGGCCCCGCGCCCTTCGGGCCCGCCAGCGCGTGTCGGAGGGGCCGTAGCCGCGCTCATCGTGGCGCTGTGCACCCTGGTGATCCCGGCTTTCGGCATGTACCTGGGGTTCTGGTTCTTCGCTTTGGTCACCAACCTCCCGGGCATCGCCCTGGGGATCTTCGCCCTGGCCAAGATCCCGGACGCCGACGAAGTGGACCGCTACATCCGCTACACGTGGGCGTGCACCTTCGTCTTCCTGGCACTGTCCGCGGTCTTCCTGGTACCCCTGGTCGTCCTGGCGGTGCTGTTCCTCCTGGTCGGTGTCTGACACCGCCGGCCTCCACCTACGGGCGCGCTCGGCGCCCCTGCCGCACGGAAGCAACACCATGAGCGACAACTGGCAGTACGGCACACCCGGCCCCGGGTACCCCGGCGACCCGAACGACCCCTACGGCGGGGGTTACCCGCCGCCCTACCCGCCGCCGAACCCGCCACCCGGCGGGTACTACGTCGAGCCCCCTTCCCGGGGCATCGCGATCGGCGCCCTGGTGACGTCCATCATCCTTGCGGTCTCCTGCTGCAACCTGGTCGCGATCGCCGGTCTCGTCTTCTCTTCCCTGGCCCTGAACGAATCGCACGACCACGAGAAGGCCGAGCGTTACACGCGCTACGCCTGGATCTCCAACGGGGTGGCCATCGGCATCTTCGTTTTGGTCGGCGCCCTGTTCTTCACTCTGATGCTGGCCGCCTGACGGGCATGTTCCGAAGGCCTGCGGTGTTGCACGTGGAGCCGCCCTCTTCTCCGCACCTGTAGGAAGGTCCCGCGTGTCCTGCCTGATCGTCCAGTCCGACAAGACGCTCCTCCTCGAGATCGACCACGAACTCGCTGCGGAGTGCCGCCGCACCATCGCCCCGTTCGCCGAACTCGAACGGGCACCCGAACACGTCCACACCTACCGGATCACCCCGCTGGCGCTGTGGAACGCGCGCGCCGCCGGACACGACGCCGAGCAGGTGGTGGACGCGCTCATCACCTTCTCCAAGTTCCCGGTACCGCACTCCCTGCTCGTGGACATCGCCGAGACGATGGACCGCTACGGGCGGCTCAAGCTGATCGGCGACCCGGTCCGGGGGCTGGTGCTGGAGTCCTCCGACCGCGCAGTCCTGGAGGAGGTCGTCCGGGCCAAGAAGCTCAAGGGGATGCTGGGCGAGCGCCTGGACGAGGACTCCGTCGCGGTCCACCCCAGCGAGCGCGGCAACCTCAAACAGGCCCTGCTGAAGATCGGCTGGCCCGCGGAGGACCTCGCCGGTTACGTCGACGGTGAGGCCCACCAGATCGATCTGGCCGACGGCGACTGGGAGCTCCGCGGCTACCAGCAGGAGGCGGCTGAGAGCTTCCACGCGGGCGGCTCCGGCGTGGTCGTGCTGCCCTGCGGGGCCGGCAAGACGATCGTCGGCGCGGCGGCGATGGCGATGACCGGGGCGACGACGCTGATCCTGGTGACCAACACGGTGGCGGTGCACCAGTGGAAGGCCGAGCTGCTCAAGCGGACGTCCCTCACCGAGGACGAGATCGGTGAGTACTCGGGGAGCCGCAAGGAGATCCGCCCGGTCACCATCGCTACCTACCAGGTCATGGCGGCCCGGAGAAAGGGCGCGTACACGCACCTGGAGCTGTTCGACGCCAAGGACTGGGGCCTGGTCGTCTACGACGAGGTCCACCTGCTGCCCGCGCCGATCTTCCGGATGACCGCCGACCTCCAGGCCCGTCGCCGCCTGGGACTGACCGCGACCCTGGTCCGCGAGGACGGCCGGGAGGGCGATGTGTTCTCACTGATCGGGCCGAAGCGCTACGACGCCCCGTGGAAGGACATGGAGAACCAGGGGTGGATCGCCCCCGCGGACTGCGTGGAGGTCCGAGTGGACCTGTCGGAGTCCGAGCGGTTGGCGTACGCGACCGCCGAGCCCGAGGACAAGTACCGGTTCTGTGCCTCCTCGGAGACGAAGACCGCCGTGGTGCGGCGGATCGTGGAGCAGCACCCGGAGGAGCAGGTTCTGGTCATCGGTTCCTACATCGACCAGCTCGACGATCTCGGGGAGTCGCTGGACGCCCCGGTGATCAAGGGCGAGACGCGCAACAAGGAGCGCGAGCGCCTGTTCGAGGCCTTCCGCACGGGTGAACTGCGCACCCTGGTGGTCTCCAAGGTCGCCAACTTCTCGATCGACCTCCCCGAGGCCGGGGTGGCGGTCCAGGTGTCCGGTTCCTTCGGCTCCCGCCAGGAGGAGGCCCAGCGGCTGGGCCGGGTGCTCCGCCCCAAGACCGACGGCCGCACCGCGCGCTTCTACGCGGTGATCGCCCGGGACACCTTGGACCAGGAGTACGCCGCCCACCGGCAGCGGTTCCTCGCCGAGCAGGGTTACGCGTACCGGATCACCGACGCGGGCGACCTCCTCGCCGACGAGGAGACCTGACGGGGAGACCGGAAGGGCCGGGTCGGAAGGCCCGGGGCGGAAGGGCCGGGGCGGAAGGGCCGGGGCGGAAGGGCCGGGACCGCTGCTTCAGACCGAGGGCAGGACGCCGATGGCGTAGGTGGCGGCGGCGATGCCCCAGGCGACGAGGGAGTAGCTGAGGGTCCGGGTGCGCAGCACCCGGTCGCCTCGGACCGAGGGCGCGGTGAAGGCGGCCACCATCAGGGCGAGGCCGAGCAGCGCGGGGATCACCGAGGCCAGCGCGAAGAGCTGGGACTGGGCGGCGCACGCGGCGTAACCCGGACTGCCGGGATCACCACAGAACACGTCGTCCCCCGATCGGATCGTTCCAAGATTCGTACCCCCTGACCGTACCGTTTCGGCGGGGTCGGATCGCCGCTGGCCTTGACCGGATCGCGGGTCGGGGCGGGGATCCGGCGCACGGCACCCGCGCCCACGCCACAGTGATCCAGGCCACGACCAGGGGTTTACACGAGGCCTCTCCGTGTCCAATCATGAGGGCACCACACTCTTACGGAGGTACCCCTCATGACCGAAGCCCCCGCCACAGAGCACCGCAGTGGTTTCCACTCCCTCCGCGGCGGTGGCCTCAACTGGGACTCCCTCCCCCTCAAGCTGTTCGTCAAGGGCAACGCCAAGTTCTGGAACCCCGCCGACATCGACTTCAGCCAGGACGCCGAGGACTGGAAGAAGCTCGACGAGGAAGCCCAGACGCGCATCCTGAGGCTGTGCGCCTTCTTCGTGGCGGGCGAGGAAGCGGTCACCGAGGACCTCCAGCCCTTCCTGCGCGCCATGGCCGCCGAAGGCCGCCTGGGCGACGAGATGTACCTGACCCAGTTCGCCTTCGAGGAGGCCAAGCACGTCCAGGCCTTCCGGATGTGGCTCGACGCGATCGGCGTCCGGGACGACCTCCACGGGTTCGTCAACGCCAACCCCGCCTACCGCGCCCTCTTCTACGAGGAGCTCCCCGGTTCCCTCGAAAGCCTCCTGGACGACCCCAGCCCCCGCAACCAGGTCCGCGCCTCAGTCACCTACAACCACATCATCGAGGGCTCCCTCGCGCTGACCGGGTACTACGCCTGGAACCACGTGTGCACCGTGCGCGGCATCTTCCCCGGCATGCGCCAGATCATCCGCCGGATCGGCGACGACGAACGCCGCCACATGGCCTGGGGTACCTTCACCTGCCGCCGCCACGTGGCCGCCGACGACAGCAACTGGGACGTGGTGAGCGAGCGCCTCAACGAGCTCCTGCCCCATGTGATGGGGACCGTCGAGCGCGGTGACACCCCCTCGGACGACCCTGAGGTCCAGCGCTACGAACTCCCGCCCGGCGAGCTCCTGGAGTACGCAAGCGACCGCGCCCTGCGCCGCCTCGGTGCCATCGAGTCGGCCCGCGGCGTACCGCTCGCCCGGATCGACCTGGACGCCTCCCCGGAGGACCTGGAGGAGCAGTTCGGTGCCGAGGACCGTGCCGCCATGGCCAAGTTGGAGCCCTGAGCCCGCGCTCCTGCCGCATCCCACCGAGCCGGGGCCGGAGCCGAGGGCACGGGCCTGACCCGGCCACGTCGGCAGCGGTTCAGGAACCTTCGTGCAGGACGAGGTCGATGGCGATGGCCGAGGCCACCACGAGGGTGCGCAGGGGCTCGGGCAGCGAGGGGTAGCGGTGGTGCAGCGCGTAGCTGTCCGCGGAGGTGAAGATCTCCCCCATGTCGGGGATCTTGCGGTCCACCCGGGCGACCTCGTGCGCGGCGTGGTCGGTGATCTTGAAGTCGTGACCGACGAAGTCGCCCTCGATGTAGCCGACCGGCCTCTTCCACGGGTCCAGCAGGGTGAACTTGGACCCGAAGAACTTCAGGTCCTGCTCGATCGTGCCCACGGGCCGCCCGTCAGGGAAGTTCACGGCGGTCGTGGCGGTCATCCAGGACCAGTGCTTCTGGATGACCAGCCGGTGGTGCCCGTACAGGTCGGTCACGTAGACCCGGCGCTCGAAGCCGCCGGTGCTCCGGGCGAGGTGGCGCAACACTTGCATGCCCGCGTCGGCGCCCTGTTCCCGTGCCCAGGCGATCTGCCGTCCGTAGGCGTCGTAGACCATGTAGTCGGAGACGTCGACCATGAAGCGCTTGGGCTGCTTCACCAGGAGGGGGTTGGCGGCGAAAATATCCATGAGGGGTGATCCTAGAGTGTGTGGTCGGGGCGCCAGAGCTCGCGTCGGCCCCTTTCGGCCTCCAACGCGATCCGGCCGAACGGCTCGGTGGACCACTCCCCGTGGACCTGGTGGTTGGCGTAGAGCACCTCGCCGTCCCTGGAGAGCACGTACACGGAGTCGGCCAGACGGTGCGTCTCCAGGAACTCCACGGTGTTCGGCACACCGAGGTAGAAGCGGTCGTGGTGGATTTCCGGGAGCCAGCGTCCGAACCCCTGGTCACGGGTGGCGCGCGCGTGCCGGTCGGCGATGCCGAAGCGGCTGTTCGAGGAGTGTGTGGCCACGAAGGCGACCTCGACCCGGTAGCCGGCGTCCTTGAAGGCCAGTACCCACGAGGCCGCCCAGTCCGCGCGGCCGAGCGGGTGGCTGCACACCGCGTCGAACCGCCCTTCCCGAACGTGCTCCATGGCGTGCCCGTGCAGGCCGCCGATCTGCCGCGACACGGCGGTGGAGGCGGCCCGGTCGTCGGCGGTCATCGACCACTCGTAGTCGGGTGAGAGCCGCAGCAGGTCGTCCCCGTCGTAGCTCACCGTCCCCGGGGGCAGGACCGGCAGGACGAGGCGCTGGAGGGTGGACTTGCCGGATCCGGGCTGGCCGCCGAAGAGCAGCAGGCGGGGGTGCTCGCGCGGCTCCCCGGTGAGCCGGTCGCGCAGGACGAGGCCGAACAGGGACCCCAGGGCCTCATCGGAGAGTTCCCGCCCCAGGTCGTCCGGGCTGGCTCCCTGAGGTGCGCGCACGGGCTCGGAGCGCAGTTCGGCGATGATCCCCGGGAGGGTGTCGCACGCCTTGCCGACCTCGTCGGGGGTCATGAAGGGCAGGCGTGCCTCCTCCGCCAAGAGGAGCGCCGCCCGCTCGACGAACGAGGGTTCCTTCTCCCGCCGCGCCAAGCAGGCACCGATCGCCGCGCTGTACAGGTTGTAGGCCTGTTCGCGGGCCTCCCGCTGCTCGCCGGTCTGGGAGGGGATGCCCCCGCTGGAGCTCTCCGCGAGGAGGGGGCCGGGCACGTCGCCCGGGTGCTCGGCAGAGGGGTCGGGGCCGAGGCCCGGTTCGGTCCCGGGGGTGGATGGGGTCATAGCCGTCCGCTTCTCGCCGTGGCCCGGCCGGGGGCGCCCGGGGCCGTGCGTGTACGCAACCGTTGACACTCGGGATGCTAGCGGCTCGGTTGTCTGCCGGGCAGCGGATCGGCCGGGTCCGGCACGGCCTAAAGTGGCCAGATGTCGTCGAGTTCCCGCCCGGTTGCTGATTCCCGCCCGGTTGCTGACAGCCCACCCGTCATCGAGGCCCTCGCCTGGGTCCACGTCCGCGAAGGCCGACTGCTGTGCGTCCGGCCCGAGGGCAAGGACCTGCTGTACGTACCGGGCGGCAAGCGCGAGCCCGGGGAGAGCGATGAGGAGGCCGTGGCCCGCGAGTCCTTGGAGGAGGTCAGCGTGGTTCTGCGGGCGGGCACCTTCCAGCGGGTGGCCGTCATCGACCAGGAGGCGCACGACCAGGTCCCGGGGACACGGGTGCGGATGATCTGCTACCGCGCCGAGCACGACGGGGAGATCGTGCCCGACAGCGAGATCCTCGAGGTCACCTGGATCAACCACGCCGAACGGCACCTGTGCGCCCCGGCGGTGCGGGAGCTGGTGGAGGTCCTGCACGGCCGGGGCGAGGTGTCCTGAGGGCGCTGTCCGGAGGGCACTGTCCTGAGGGGCACGGTGTCCTGGGGCCGCGGGCTCAGTCGGCGCGGTCGGCCCCCACCGGGTCCGGGATCCGGTCGCTCCAGTTCCCGGTCTTCCTGCTGAGCGCCATGGTGACGGACACCCCGAGCACGAGCGGAAGCAGGAGGACCGTGCCCATCGCCGTGGCGACGTCGTCCACCACGAACAGGTTCCCGCCCAGCAGGGCCTGGGCCACGACCTGGAAGGCCAGGTGGAAGCCCACGCAGGCCCAGACGCTGCCGGTGACCAAGCGGATGCAGCCCATCACCAGGCCCATTCCGAAGAACAGCGGCAGGCGCTCCCCGAGAACCTCCCAGCCCGAGAGGAACACCCACAGCGCCGTCCCGAAGAGGGTGAACAGCGCCGCCTGGACGACCACGGTCAGCCAGGCCGACATCGCGGTGTTGAGGTTGCGGTAGAGGTAGCCGCGGAAGATCAGCTCCTCCGGCACCGCCTCGTAGACCAGCACCAGCAGTACCAGCACGAGCACGGTGAGTACCATCTCGCCTGGCGGGGCGTTCGGGGTGACCGAGACGCCCAGGGCGAGCGCGAGGGCCAGACCCACCGCCGCCGGCAGCGTCCACGCGAGCACACCGAGGAGCAGCGGCCGCCATGCCTCGCGGGGCCCGGACAGGCCTAGACCGCTCCACGGTCGGCGGTCGAGGTAGCGGCGGGCGAGCCAGACCATGGGGACGGCCAGGGAGAAGGCGACCAGGGCGTTGACCCAGTGCGCGAGGTCGCCGCCCCCTTCACCTTCCAGGCCCAGTGCGTTGTTGATCAGGGGCAGTGAGAGCCAGATGAGCGAGGCGGCGATGAGGACGGCGGAGATCCGCAGGACGAGGTTGGGCCGGGGAGGTGCGTCGACGTGCGTGTTCTGGGGGGTAGTAGCCATGGCACCAGCCTGAGCCGGGGCGCACCCCCGCACCATCGGGTGACGCCCCCACCCCACCCGGGTCCCTACCGGCGCTCCCTTAGGGCTTCACCCCGACCCCCGACCCCCGGGGGTTCCGGCCCCAGCACATGGTGCTCAGGCGGGCCACTGGTCCGGGCCGGGGAACCGCGAGGTGTCGATCTCCAGGCCGAAGGGCTCCGGCAGCCGGATCTTGCCCCCGAAGTCGACCGTGGTGGCCTTGTTGTACCGACCGTTGCCGGGCTGCTCGTGCAGAGTGACTGAGGGTCCGGCCTCGTCCCAGCCGTCGACCAAAAGGTACAGCGGGACAGGGGCGTGCGCGTAGCCCCACAGCTTCTTCTTGCGGTCAGTGTCCATGCTGCTCTTGGAGACGATCTCCACCACGAGCTCGGCCTCATCAGCGGGGCAGGGGGTCCTGGAGGGGTCGAGCACAATGGTCTCAGGCATGACCACGAGGCCCGGCATGTACAACCGCTCGACCTTCGACAGCTGGATCCCCAACGTCTGGTAGACGCCCCAATCGTCGGGTATCACGCGCAGCAGGGCGCGATTCACTCGATCCGCAATGATGTTGTGGGGGTCTGAAGGGGGCGCCACGAGCACGACTCCGTTGTCATCGATGATCTCGGCCCGCCATCCTTCGGGCACGTTCAGCTCTTTCCAGGTGCCCAGGACATAGTCCCATCGCGACATCCCCGTCTCCGGGGCGGTTTCCGACATCGCCAGACTCATCTCGCTCGCACCTCCGGACCGGAGATTAGCGCCCTGAGCTCCCGTCCACCCGACACTTCGCAGAATAGCCCGGGGCTTCCCGCCGACACAGGGATCCCGTCGCCGCGTCGGCTGGTGGCCCCGCCTCGCGCGTCACAGCGGGCGCAGGTGGTCGGTGGTCACGGGGTGCTGTTCGGCCAGCCGTTGGGCGATCAACGAGCGGTGGCAGGCTTCCGGGTCGCGCTCGACACAGAGCAGCGCAGCGGTCCCGCTGCTCGGCAGCGCTGACACGATCGGCGTGAGGTCGACGGGATCGAGGATCTCGGCGGTGTAGCGGCGCGTGTACTCGGCGGCGAGCTCGCGGCGGGAGCGCTTGCCGACCCGTTGGCGGGCGTCTGCGGCGTACTGGAGCTGGCGCAACTCGGTGGTGGGGGCCAGCTTGGGGTGGTGCTCGTAGGCGATCCGGGCCCGGGCAAGGGCCGCCTGTAGCCGACGCGAGTTCGCCCAGGCGTACCGGGGCCCGCGGACGCCGCGGCGCTGGCGTACGTCGATGAGCAGGCGGGTGTCCGCGTCCCGTAGTCGGCGCAGGAACGACTCGCTAGCGAAGCCGTAGACGCCGACGGTGACCAGATTGAGCACCGGAAATCACCCGCCTGCCTGCTCGTGCTGTTTCACCGGCAGCTCCTGCTGCGGCGGAGCGCCGTCACGCGACGGCGGTGCCCTCGAGTTCGACGATCAGGTCGCTGACCGCGAGCCGGGTCACCCCGAGCATCGTGGTGGTCGGTGCCACCCCGGCCGCGCCCAACCGGGAGGCCAGCACGCCGTAGTGCTCGAAGAGCCGGTCCACGTCGGTGGTGTAGACGTTGAGCCGCACCAGGTTGGCGAGGGACATGTCCGCCTCGCCGAGCACGGCTTCCAGGTTGTCGAGGCTCAGCGCCAGCTGCGCCCCCATGTCGTCGGCGTGCTGGGGTTTGCCGTCCGCGCTCATCGAGGTCTGCCCGGAGCAGTACAGGGTCCGGGTGCTGTCGGAGACGACCTCACCCTGGTTGTAACCCAGCTCCGCTGACCACGTCCACGGGTTGACCGCCGTTCGCTCCATCGCCACGTCAGCTCCATTCGGTTCGTCGCGCTTCATCGCGGTACTTCTCGGTTCTTCTCGGTTCATCGACGGGACGGGGCCCACCGGCTCGGTGGCCGCGGCCTCCGGCGTCGTGTCGGGAAGCCTGCCAACGAATCACGACACCTCCTGTCATGATTTCTGGTAGGAGTTCTCGTATGCGCGCTGACAGGTTGGTCTCGCTGGTGCTGCTGCTCCGCGAGCGCGGCCGACTGACCGCGGACGCGCTCGCCGACGAGCTCGAGGTCTCCACCCGCACCGTGCTGCGCGACATCGAGGCGCTCTCCGCGGCGGGGGTCCCGGTCTACGCCGAACGCGGCCGCCACGGCGGTTTCGCGCTGCTGTCCGGCTTCCGGACGGAGCTCACCGGGCTGAACCACGACGAGGCCCTCGCCCTGCTGGTCGCCGGATCGGGCCGCGGCGACCAGGTCTTCGGCCTCGGACCGGCACTTGCTTCGGCGATGCGCAAGGTGGTCGACGCGCTGCCGGAAAGCCACCGGGCCGTCGCGAGCGACGCGGCCCAGCGGCTGCTCGTCGACCCGGAGACCGACCTGCTCGCGCACCCGCTCGCCTCCGAGGAAGTGCCCGACAGCACGATGGCCGAGGTCCGGAACGCGGTGCTGGCCGGGCACAAGCTGCGTATCCACTACGCGGCCAAGGACCAGGAGCCCCAATGGCGCACGGTGGACCCGGTCGGCCTGGTCACCGTGCGCGACCAGGGCTACCTGCTGGCCACCAGGTCCGGCGCAGACCGCACCTACCGGCTGTCGCGGGTACTGGCCGCCGAAGAGCTGCCCGAAGCCGCGGAGCGGCCGGACCGGGTCGACCTGGACCGGGCCTGGCGCGAACGCAGCGCACGGTTCCTGTCCGGAAGCGACCACGTGACCGTGCTGGTCCGGGTGAACCCGGCGCGACGGGAAGAGATCGTGGGCACCGCGCTGGCCGTCCGAGCCGAGGAGCCGGACGCGGACGGCTGGCTGCGGCTGGAGGTGACCTTCCAGGACGCAAGGCACGCAGATTGGGCGCTGTGGCAGCTCACCGCGGACGCGGAGGTCGTGGCCCCGGAGTGGTTGCGTGCCAGGCTGCGCGACCGCGCCACCGCGATCGCCCGCCGTTACGGGGTTTCCGTGGAGGAGCTGTCGCCGTGACTACGCTTGCACTGGCTGCAGCGGGACGGGAGAAGCGTGACGGACGACCTCGGCACACTCCACACAGCATTGGTGGAGAGGTTGGACACCGACGAGGCGATTCGGGAAGCTTTCGCCGCTCATCCCCGGCACCGCTTCATCCCCGACATGATCTGGCCCGACGCGCTCGGTCTACCGCTCTACCGAACCACCGCCCCCGACCGATGGGCGCACCTGGTCTACGGGGGCGACGCGGTCACCGTCCAGGCCAACGATGGTGGTTCCGGACCTCGTAACGAACCCAGTTCCTCGTCGTCGGCCCCGCAGGTCATGGCGGACATGATCGCCGCCGCCGGAATCGAGGAAGGCATGCGGGTGCTGGAGATCGGCACCGGCTCCGGGTGGAACGCCGCGGTCCTGTCCTCCCTTGTGGGCGAGAAGGGGTCGGTCACCAGTGTGGAGATCGACCCCGGTGTGGCGGCCCTGGCCAGGGAGCGGCTCACCGGAACCGGCGTCACCGTCCGGACTGCCGCTGCCCCTCCCGAAGGCGAGGCGTTCGACGCGGTCATCGCGACCTGCGCGGTGACCCGTGTTCCGGATCCGTGGTCAGCCGCACTGGCCGACGGTGGCTCACTCGTGGTCCCTTGGAGTCCACATCCTGCCGCGCACAGCACACCGGTGGCCGCGCTGACGAAGCGAGACGGCCGGTTGCGAGGCCCCCTCGTCCGAGACGCGGCTTTCATGCGCGATCGCACCCAGCGGGTGGAAGGACTTCCCTTCCCCGGTCTCGGCCGCCCTCCGAAACCCACGGGAACTTTCCCGGTCGGTTCCGTGGAGCTGATCGGTTCGGGGATGATGCCCCATCTGCTTCTCATGATGCCGGGGGTGCGCATGGGCACGGGGGTGCGGCCGTTCCAGGACGGCCATGGTCGAATCGTGTGGATGGGCGCCGGTGATGCATGGGCCTACGTGTGGCCGGACTGCTCGGTCACCGGTGAGAAGGATCGGACCCTGAGCCGTGACCTGGCCGACGCATACCAGTCCCTGGCGGACGCGGGGTTCCCGGCTCTGGACTCCTTCTCACTGGAGATCGGCCCGCATCGTGACTCATACAGGGTCGAGTGTGCCCGAGTGGGGGAGCACTGGGACCATCCCGTCGAGCTCTGAGCCCTCGGGGCGGCGAGTCGGCGTTATCCACAGCCTGTGGAAGTTCGAGGTGACAGCCGTTACTGCTCCGGCGCATCCTGTCTGTATCGGGGAAGCTCACGCCTCGTCCGCCCCATGCTGCGCACATCTCTACGGCGCTGCAAGCTAGCCGCGCTGCCGGTTCCTTCCCTGGAGCGCCGACCAGGGGCAGAGTGATGGCGGATGAACGCAGAGAAGGCCCTGGCCCTTACCGGGGCCCTCTTACTGCGTCAGTTAGGACTTTTCACTACACGCGGTCGCCAGCAGCGCCGCCCACTCAGCGGGACCAAAGGCCAGGTGCCCAGACTCCCGATTCTGGGTGTCGCGCACAGCTGCGCCCCGGGAGGAGTCGGCGACCTCGACGCAGTTGCCCTGGCTCCCGGAGTAGGAGGACTTACGGAACTCAAGGGGTGTCATCAGGGAGACCTTCCATTACGTCAGTCACGAGGGCGCGGGTGCCCGTCGTGCCAAGTGCCGACTTACGCAAGTGCTCGAAGATTCTTCGATAGCGGGTGACGTCACCTGGGGAGTCCAAGAACAGGTTCGCGGTGGGGCCTTCCACGTAGACCGTGGCCAGCTCCGCTGCCTCTACATCCACAACCGCGAAGCAGGCCATCTCCATGGCTGCGTGGCTTCCGGCCGAGTACGGGAGAACCTGCAGGGTGAGTCGGGTTTGTTCGCGGCTCAAGTCTAGGAGGCGCGCGAGCTGGTCTCGCGTCACACTCGGGCCGCCCACCGCTTGCCGAATCGCCGCCTCACCGATGATCGCCCACAGGTGAGGCGTGCCGCGTGCCGCCCATTCCTCTTGCCGCCGCATGCGGACCTTGACGAGGTCTTCGATCTCGTCCTCGGTACCCCGCCACGCTGTGGCACCAGAAGTAATGACCGAACGCGCGTACTCCTCTGTCTGGAGCAATCCGGGGATCAGCTGAGCTTCGTAGCTGCTCATCTCGGTGGCAGCGGCTTCCAAGCCGATCAGGGTCCCGTAGTGCTTCGCCACCTCATGGCTCTGCCACCAGCCAGGGGTCTTGGCTACGGCGCGAAGCTCCATGATGCGGGCGGCCTCTTCGTCACTGACCTCGTAGTAGGCGAGGAGTCGGTCGAGGCTGTTCGCGGAGGGGACTTGTCCGTCCGCCCTGCCCGACTCCCAGCGCGCCAGGGAGGATGGCTGGGACTTGACCGCCTTGACCACGGCGGTGAACTGCCTGTCACCCCTCAGGCGCCGGAGTTCCTTGGCGAGCAGCCACCGGGCGACCGTGGGGGCTGCAGGGGCCGACGTACTCCTGTTTGCCATGAGTCAAAGGATGCCACAGGACCCAAATCCACCCAGAAAACAAAGTCCCTTAACGGAGTTTCTTAAAACGACTTGTTTTTTGAAGTTTGCAACATGAGACTTGGGTCTACGCATCAGAGAGCCCCGCGACGCTGGCACGTCCGGGGCCTGGCCAACGCTTCAGAGGAGCGCTGACGTGTACGACCCTA
This sequence comes from Nocardiopsis nanhaiensis, assembly GCF_054778635.1. Lineage (NCBI taxonomy): Bacteria > Bacillati > Actinomycetota > Actinomycetes > Streptosporangiales > Nocardiopsidaceae > Nocardiopsis > Nocardiopsis nanhaiensis. The sequence continues at coordinate 88,921 of NZ_BAAGZJ010000015.1, read as the reverse complement.
TCCCTGCCAGGCGATCTGGCTTCGCCCTCACCCCCACCACCGAGACCCCGCATCGGCCCCAGGCGTCCGCCGCTGGACCGGAGGGGACGCGATGACCTACCTGGCTTCGACCGATCTGCTGGCCGTGCGGTCCCTGGCGGCAGAACACTCCTTCTCCCTGAACCACCGGACCGACCTGCCCCCGAAGCGGCCCGGCACCACCCGCACCACAGCGGAGACCGCAGAGGTACGCGGCTCCTCCCGAGGGCGCATCTTCCGTCCGGGCCTGTCGGGCCTGTCCTCCGAGCACGAACCCGGCAACACACTGATCGACCTGAGCGAACGCGGTATCGGGTGGCGAGTGCGCACCGATGACGCCAACACCGGCGCTGCCAGCGAAGGCCGGTGCAAGAGCAGCACCGCCGTGGTCTTCGAACTCGATGCCTTCCGCGGACAACGAGCGCCCCGAACGTCAGCGGACACCGCTCCCACCGGGGCGGCGGGCAGGGTGGGGCGTAGGCGCGGTTCGCGGGTGCGCGGCTACGTGCGCGACCTGGCCCCGGACGAGCGCTCCGAGTTCGCAACTCTGCGCAACACCGTCCGCACCTACCTCCACCAGCAGGAGAGGCGGGCCGCCTGATGCGACTGTGCGAAGCCCAAGGCACCACCGACCACCACCAGCGCTGGCACTGCATCCGCCAGGCCGATCACCTCGGCGACCACATGGACGACCACGGGCGCTCCCACCGACGGCCGGGCGACGTCCTCCGAGAACTCGCCGGTCGCTGGGGCCGTACCCACAGGTTCGCCTACACCGGCACGCTCTGGGTCGCCACCCACCGCAGCGCCCGCACCCACTGGCGCACCGAGATCGAACCCACCAGCGAACTCCTGGAAGCACGCCTGCGCGCCCACCACGGCCCTCCGCCAGGCCCCGCACCCCATCCCCCGGTGGTCCCGGAGCCGAGGAGGGGGACGTGAACACCCAGCCACACGAAACCGGCAAGGCCTACGACCCGGCCCACTACATCCCCGACTACGACGAACACGGCCTCGATATCAACCGCCCTCTGGACGATGAGGAGACTGCCGCGCTCCATCGTTTGGACACCGGGGAGGGCTGGCTCGACCAGGGCCAGCACCGGATCCCGGTGCGCCACCTTCACCACTGGCCCTAGCGGCACCCTTCCCCGCCTGTCCGCGCCTGATCGACCCAGGTGATCAGCCCTGATCAGGCGGGGATGGGTGGTGGGACCGGGTGCCGTCGGGGCCGGAGCCGGTCGGTGGACGGCCGCCTCCGGCCAAGGGCGGGTCCGTGCAGGGGCGTGCGCTCTAACCTCGGGGCGATTGTCCGTCGCAACCTGGAGGATTCCTATGGCTGCCGCCACCCTGCCCTTTTCGAACGGCCTCCCCCACGCGCTCCCCTTCACCCTCCCGGACGCTCTCGCTCGCCCCCTACCGCAACGGCTCGCCTCTGACAATGACGATCCAGGTGTCGGTGGGGCACTGCGCCCGATCCCGCACCGGATCTACTTCCGCCGCCTGGCCCTGAGCGGCTCCGGCTTCGGCTTCCTGTTCTCACTCGTCTTCGGCGCGGCCGCACTCATCAGCTCCGAAAGCGACCTCTCCAACTACAGCGGAATCGCCGCCGCCAGCGGCGTCGCACTCCTGCTCGTCGGCCTCTTCACCCGCACCCGAGGCTGGTGATGGTGGGGTGGGCACGGCGTCGATCGGCTGAGCACCCCGGCTACGGAAAACCAATGGACAGGCCGGGCCGGGGCAGGTCACTCTGCTCGGATGGCAACCCCCGCGATTCCCCCTTTGTACCGAGACCTCGACTTCAACGGCCCGCTCTCCGATGAGCGGGCCGCTCGTCTGATCCGCTCGCTCGGCCCGCTCGAGGGCCGCCACGTCGTGGACGTCGGCTGCGGTTGGGCGGAGTTTCTGCTCCGCACGCTGGCCACCGAGCCCAGGGCCACCGGTTTCGGCATCGACCTGGGCGAGGGCAACATCCGGCACGGGCTGGCCAACGCCGAGAAGCGCGGGCTGGCCGACCGGGTCGAGCTGGTGGCCGGGGACGCCGGCGAGTGGAAGGGCGAGCCGTCCGACGTGGTGTTGAACGTCGGCTCGACGCACGTGTGGGGCGGCGACCCCGTCGTGCACACAGCGAACGCCCTCGAGGCCCTGGCCGACCTGGTGAGGCCGGGAGGTAGGGCGCTGTTCGGGGAGTGCTACTGGAAGCGGCCGCCGAACGACGCCGAGTTGGCCGCGCTGGAGGATGTGCCCTGGGACCAGTACCGACCGCTGCCCGAGCTTGTGGACTTCGCGGTCTCCCACGGCTTCCGGCTGTACGCGGTGGAGCAGGCCACCGTGGACGAGTGGGACGTCATGGAGAACGGGAACGCCAAGGGCTGGGAGGACTGGCTCCTGGAGAACCCGGACGCCCCCGGCGCCGACGAGATCCGGGCCCGCGCCGACGGGCACCGGCACTTCCGCCTGCACGGCGCCCGGGAGACCATGGGCTTCGCCTACCTGACCCTGGTCCGGGTCTGAGGCCGACTGTCCACAGGTTCCCCCGAACCGGTTCGCCCGGGGTGCGTTCCTCCCCGCATACTCGGTATCGGGGGAGCCTGACCTTCCGCGCGCTTCAGCCTGCCCGCGCCCGTCCACTCGCACCCGGCCCGCTAGGTTCGGAGCATGGACGTCACGCACCTTGTCGAGAGCGCACGCCGGAACGGGATCGAGCGGTTCGCCGTGGGCGCGATCGTCCACCGGGACGGCGAGATCCTGCTGCTCCGGCGGCGCACGGACGACACCTCGTACCCGGGCGCCGAGGACCTGCCCTCGGGCGGGGTGGACCCCGGTGAGAGCCTGCTGGAGGGCTTGGCGCGCGAGCTGGCCGAGGAGATCGGCATGAAGCCAGGCGTCCTCGGTCTGGAGCCCGGGCCCTTCGGACCGAACCCCGGACCGCTCGCGTTGGAACCGTTCGTCACCTGGTTCGACTACGACTCGCGGCGCGGCACGCGCAAGCGCCAGTTCACCTTCGCCCTGCCGTACGACGGCACCGCGGTGGTCCTGTCCGAGGAACACACCGGTTACCGCTGGGCGCCCGCCGAGGACTACGCGGCCAGCGATCTCACGCCCCAGGTGAAGCTCGCCGTCCGGGACTGGCTGGCGCTCTGAACGGCCCCGGAGCCCTTCCCGGGCTGCACTGAGCGCTCCCGGGAACGACAGCTCCCCGGAACGTGCGAAACCGGGCGGCCCCCGTGGGGACCGCCCGGTCGTCGCGGGCGAGGTCGCGTATCCGGACCTCAGGCGCGCCCGGACCCGTGGGCCCGGGATGTCACGGACCTACTAGAAGTCCATGCCGCCCATGCCGCCGGTCGGGTCGCCAGCCGGGGCCGCCGCCTTCTCCGGCTTCTCGGCGATGACGGCCTCGGTGGTCAGGAACAGACCGGCGATGGAGCCGGCGTTCTGCACAGCCGAACGGGTGACCTTGGTCGGGTCGATGACGCCGTCCTTGAACAGGTCGGTGTACTCGCCGGTGGCGGCGTTCAGGCCGAACCCGGGCTCCAGGTGCTTGACCTTCTCCGCCACGACGCCGCCCTCGAGGCCGGCGTTGATGGCGATCTGCTTCAGCGGCTCGGCGATCGCGCGGCGCACGATGTCGGCGCCGATGGCCTCGTCGCCCTCAAGGTCCAGCTTCGCGAACGCGGGGACGCTGGCCTGCAGCAGCGCGACGCCACCGCCGGGCAGCATGCCCTCCTCGACCGCGGCCTTCGCGTTGCGGACGGCGTCCTCGATGCGGTGCTTGCGCTCCTTGAGCTCCACCTCGGTGGCGGCACCGGCCTTGATGACGGCCACGCCGCCGGCCAGACGCGCGAGGCGCTCCTGGAGCTTCTCACGGTCGTAGTCGGAGTCGGTGCGCTCGATCTCGTTGCGGATCTCGTTGACGCGACCGGCGATGGTGGTGGCGTCACCGGCACCGTCGACGATGGTGGTCTCGTCCTTGGTGACGACGACCTTGCGGGCGCGGCCCAGCAGCTCGAGCTCGGTGTTCTCGAGCTTGAGGCCGACCTCCTCGGTGATGACCTGGCCGCCGGTCAGCACGGCGATGTCGGCGAGCTGGGCCTTGCGGCGGTCACCGAAGCCCGGGGCCTTGACGGCGACGGACTTGAAGGTGCCGCGGATCTTGTTGACCACGAGGGTCTGCAGGGCGCCGTCGGCGACGTCCTCGGCGATGACCATCAGCGGACGGCCGGACTGCAGGACCTTCTCGACAACGGGCAGGAACTCGTTGTTGTTGGAGATCTTGGAGTTGACGATGAGGATGTAGGGGTCCTCGAGGACCGTCTCCATGCGCTCGAGGTCCGTGGCGAAGTAGGGCGAGATGTAGCCCTTGTCGAAGCGCATGCCCTCGGCGAGCTCCAGCTCGAGCCCGAAGGTCTGCCCCTCCTCGACGGTGATGACGCCTTCCTTGCCGACCTTGTCCATCGCCTCGGCGATGGTGTCACCGATCTGGTTGTCACCAGCGGAGATGGAGGCGGTGGAGGCGATCTGCTCCTTGGTCTCGACCTCCTTGGAGAGGTTGCCGAGCTCCTCGTTGATGCGGGCCACGGCGGCTTCGATGCCGCGCTTGAGGCCGATCGGGTTGGCGCCGGCGGCGACGTTGCGCAGTCCCTCGCGGACGAGGGCCTGGGCCAGGACGGTGGCGGTGGTCGTACCGTCACCGGCGACGTCGTCCGTCTTCTTGGCGACCTCCTTGACCAGCTCGGCCCCGATCTTCTCCCAGGGGTCCTCGAGCTCGATCTCCTTGGCGATGGAGACACCGTCGTTGGTGATCGTGGGGGCGCCCCACTTCTTCTCCAGCACGACGTTGCGGCCCTTCGGGCCGAGCGTGACCTTCACGGCGTCCGCGAGCTGGTTCATGCCACGCTCGAGGCCGCGACGGGCCTCCTCGTCGAACGCGATCAGTTTGGCTGCCATTGAGTTCTTGTCCTCCCGTGACCGGGCTGATACGCGATGGGACGAGGCCTGCGCCCGCGACGGACGACCGTGCGCGCACCGGCAACCCTGCTGCCGGAGGCCCACGATCTCGCAGCCTCGCTCCGGCTTAGCACTCGGCAATGATGAGTGCTAACCACTCTTATTTTTAGCACTCGCCCATGGAGAGTGCAAACGATGTGGTCACGATTTCCACTCCCCGAAGAACGCCCGACACCTGCGTAAACGTCCCGTTTCCTGGAGGTTTGTGCGCTCGGCGAACAGCAGGGGTCCCCCAAGGGAGGCCGAGGGGCGCGGGTGCACACCCCTCAACTACCCCGCGGGCGCGCGGATACTCAGCTGCTCAGCCGACGCATGGAGCGCGCACCCAGCGCCAGCGCCAGTACGGCCATCCCGGCTGCCATGGCCCAGCCGAGCAGAACCGTGGTGTCCCAAGCACCACCGCTGAACAGCACCCGGGCCGCGTCCACCACGTGCGCCACCGGGTTGAACCGCGACAGCGTGTACAGCCACCCCGGCGCGAGCTCCATCGGCAGCAGCACGCCGGAGAGCAGCATCAGCGGCATGATCACGGTCTGGAGGACCGGCGCGAACACGTACGTCTGCTTGGCGGCCATCGCGGCCAGGTACGACAGCGTGGACAACCCGATCCCGAGGACCGCGAGCAGGGCGAAACCCGCGAGCGCCCCCAGCACCGTGGTCCGGAAACCGAACGGCACCACGAGCACGATGATCAGCAGCATTTGAACGAGGACGATGAGCACGTCCCGCAGGACCCGGCCGAGTAGCAGTGCCACCCGGCTGGTCGGGGTCGCCAGCATCCGTTCGTGCGCACCCGAGGCCATCTCCGGCAGCAGACCGAACCCGGCGAACCCGGCGGTGAACAGGGACAGCATGACCAGCAGACCGGGGACGAACCACTGCCAGGGGTTCTCGCCCTCGGCGCCCGCCAACCCGGTGAGCAGGGGCGCGAACAGCACCAGGTACAGCAGCGGCTGGAGCATCCCGAAGGCGACCAGGAACGGCCGGTACAGGATCGGGCGCATCTGGCGCGCGAAGACGGTTGCGGTGTCGCGCAGCATGCCCGCAAGTCCTCCGGTGGTCCGCTGGGGGTCTGCCCCGGTGCGGTCGACGGCGGTCACTGGTCCCCCTCGCGCAGGCTGCGGCCGGTCAGGGTCAGGAACACGTCGTCCAGGGTGGGCCGCTGCACCTGGACGGTGCGGAGGTCGAGGCCGGCGGCGTCGAGAGAGCGGAGCAGCTCCGGCAGGGCGGTGTCGCCGCGCTCCGTTCGGAAACGCACCTCAGGGGCGGCCCGGTCACGGATCTCGACCCCGCCGGGCGGCGAGGTCCGTTCGGCCACCTCGGCGGCGCCCTTGGCCTGGGCCTGGTCGGCGAAGCCGAGGGTGATGAGGTCGCCGGACACCCGGCTCTTGAGCTGGTCGGGGGTGCCGTCGGCGATCACCCGGCCGTGGTCGATGACCAGGACCCGTTCAGCTGTGGAGTCGGCCTCGTCCAGGTAGTGGGTGGTGAGGACGACCGTCGTCCCGTACTCCTCCCGCAACCGCGCGACGTGCTCCCACAGGTTGGCCCGGCTGTGCGGGTCGAGGCCGGTGGAGGGCTCGTCGAGGAACAGCAGTCCGGGCCGGTGGATCAGCCCCATCGCGATGTCGAGCCTGCGTCGCTGGCCACCGGAGAGCTTGGTGACCTCGCGCCCCGCGGCGGCGGAGAGGTCGAGCACCTCCAGCAGCTCCTCGGTACGGCTGCGTGCGGTGCGCCGGTCGAGCCCGTAGAGGATGCCTTGGGTGTAGAGCTCGTCGCGGGCGCGCTGGTCCTCCCCGGCACCGTGCCCCTGCCCGACGAACCCGATCCGGCGGCGCACCTCCGCGGGCTCGGTGCGTACGTCGCGCCCGGCGACGGTGGCCGCTCCCGACGTGGGTTCGAGCAGGGTGGTGAGCATGCGCAGGGTGGTGCTCTTTCCTGCACCGTTGGGACCGAGGAGCGCGACGAGCTCCCCCTCGGCCACGTCGATGTCGACGCCTCGCACGGCCTCGACGGTCTCCTTGCCGGCCCTGAAATGCCGGGTCAGCTCGCGTGTATGGATCATCGCCCTCTCCGTATTAAAACTTGAATACAGAGTCAGGATGCAGCACCCGGGTCAGATATTCAAGTTTTTATAAGCGGGTTGTTTGGCTACGCCCTACCCGGATTCCGACGGGCCTGAGCGGGCGGCGAACGCGGCACACCGGAGGTGGGAGATGTCGGCGGGCCCCGGCCGTGACCGCCATCAGTTGTCCACAGGGCCTGTTTTCGCGGGATCCCCGCCGGTAATCTCGAAAAGAGCTTTGCGCGCGTCCCCTGACCCCCCGGGCCGATGCCGTCCCTCGGATCGCGCAGGCGGGATCGTCACTCGAATCGAGGAGCCCCGCTATGACCAAGCCACGATTACACACCGGGCTGCGCCTGCTGGCCTCCACCGGAGCGTTGGCCCTGCTCACCGCGGGCGTGCTCACCGCACCGGGGCAGACCGCCGCCGCGGCCCCCGACACCGGCTATGGTGCCACCACCGCCCCGGCCGACTACGAGGGCATCGTCGGCCAGTTCAACATGTTCGGTTCGGTCGGCCACTACGGCCAGGCCGAAGACATCGTGTGGGCCATCGGTAGCAGCGTCCGCGACCGCGGGCCGCTGGCCCTGGCCCTGCAGGAGGTCTGCGAGAACCAGATCGAAGCCCTCGCCGACGACCTCAAGGGCTACGGGTACGTTTTCGAACCCGCCTGGGCCGAGCCGGCTGACTCCGCTGATCCGGACAACGCGAACAGGGAACCGGCCCGTTGCCGCGACGTACCCGGTGAAGGAGCGAAGGGAGAGGTGCCGCCCCGATACGGAAACGCGGTGCTCATCCAGGAGGGCCAAGGGTTCGGCACCCAGGGCGATGCCGAGGTCGGCCGGTTCGACCTGGGCTCCTTCCACGTCACTGAGTACCGGTCCATGGTGTGCACGTCGTCGGACGAACTGGCGATGGCCGTGTGCTCCACCCATCTGACCAACGGACCGAACAAGGAAGACGAGGTGGCCCGCGAAGGTGAGGTCCAAGAGGTCGCGGACCGGATCCGGGACAACTACGGTGCAGGGTCAGTGGTCCTCGGTGCCGACCTCAACATGGAGCCGAACGAGGCTTCCATGTCCTCCCTCTACCACCCGGACTACTACTCAACGCTGTTAGGGCCCGATGCCGGTCAGGGATACCTCCGCGAGCTCATGAGCGAGTGCGGCAACGAGATGAACTTCTTCTGTCGCGGGGGTGCTTCGACCTTCGGGGCGGTGCACGGTGGCACGGGCCAGCGCACCGGGGAGCCCGACCGCCAGTACGACTACCTGTTCGCCAGCCCGAACGTGCGGGTGACGGACAGCCGGGTCACCCAGCCCTCCCAGAACTGCGCCAACCCGGCGCACGGGGTGGAGCACGAGGATATCGGGTCCGGGCTGGCCTCGAACGAGTCCATCTCCTGCTCGGACCACGAGATGCTGTGGGCCCGAATCAGCGTCCACTCCCCGTAGGCCGCAGCTCGGCGGACGAGACGCATGGCGGGGGCCGCCCTCCTGGCCCCGCCACCGCCGTGGTCGACGGTTCGCGGCTGCCCAGCCGCGAACATACGTCCACGCGCGCTTGTGCACGCGGGCGGATGACCGCTCAGGCCGGAGGTAGTCCGAAGGCACGGGGATGGTCGTCGGCCATGACGTACTCCCCCGCTTCCAAGGAGTCGATGAGCTGCCGGGTCCAGGCGGCCTCGGTGGCGACCATGTGGTGCCCGAGCCGGAAGAGCTCGCGGACGTGCGGCGGCTTGCCCCACTCCGTGTCGGAGGCCCCGATGAACTCGGCGCACTCCTCGGCGTATTTCTCCAACCCGACGAGCCGCTCCGCCAGCAACTCGACCACCTCGGCGCGCGGCAGCCCGGTCATCAGGGTGACCCCGGCGGACAGCAGGGCGTAGTCCTTGCCGGCGTGGCTGAGCGCCCGGCGCATCAGCCGACGGAACTCGGCCTCACCGTCCTCGGTGATCGCGTAGGAGGTACGTCCGGCCTCCTCGTCTCCCTGCGCCACGAAATCCCGGATCTTCCCCTGCGCGGAGAGTTTGCGCAGCGCGTGGTAGATGGACCCCCACTTGGTGTTGGCCCACTCTTCGGCGCCCCAGTCCATGAGCTCGCGGCCCACCCGGTACCCGTGTGCCTGACCGTGGATCCGCACGACCCCTAGCACCAACAACCGTGTCGCCGACATCGCCACCCTCGTCCCGGAAGAATCCTCATCCCAGGCTACGAGGCTCCGGCCAGGGCCGGTCCGGGCACGAGAAAGGGGGCGGACGCCAGTGGCGTCCGCCCCCGCAGTTCACCCGGTCAGCAGCCTCCGGCCACGGCGGGGATGATCGAGACCTGCTGGCCGTCCTTGACCTCGGTCTGGAGGCCCTTCTCGAAGCGGACGTCCTCGTCACCGACGTACACGTTCACGAAACGGCGGACCTTGCCGTTGTCGTCGAGGATGCGGGCGCGAATACCCGGGTGGTTGGCCTCGAGGTCGTCGAGGATCTCGGCGAGGGTCGCGCCCTCGGCCTTCACCTCGGAGGCGTCGTCGGTGTAGGTGCGCAGGATGGTGGGCACGCGGACGCTGGCGCTCATGGTGTTCGTACTCCTGGGAAGTCGGTTCGGCGGGTGGTGGACGGGCACGGGGCCGGTCAGGCCAGGCCCTCGGCCTTGAAGGCGTCCAGGGACGGCTTGATCGTGGCGGTGACGCCCGAGTCGACGGCGTTCAGCGTCTTGAGCCCGTCGCCGGTGTTGACAATGACCGTCTCGGCCTCGGGGTCGAGCTTGCCCTCGCGGACCAGCTTCTGGAGGACACCCGTGGTCACACCGCCCGCGGTCTCGGCGAAGACGCCCTCGGTCCGGGCGAGGAGCTTGATCGCGTCGACGATCTGGTCGTCGTTGACGTGCTCGACCGAACCGCCGGTGCGCTCGGCGATGTCCAGCACGTACGGGCCGTCCGCCGGGTTGCCGATGGCCAGGGACTTGGCGATGGTGTCCGGCTTGACCGGCTGGATCACGTCGTGGCCGTCCTCCCAGGCCTTGGCGACCGGGGAGCAGCCGGTGGCCTGGGCACCGAACACCTTGTAGGGGCGGTCCTCGACCAGGCCGACCTTGACGAGCTCCTGGAAGCCCTTGTCGATCTTGGTGAGCTGGGAGCCGGAGGCGATCGGGATGACGATCTGCTCGGGCAGACGCCAGCCGAGCTGCTCGGCGATCTCGTAGGCCAGCGTCTTGGACCCCTCGGCGTAGTAGGGGCGCAGGTTGACGTTGGTGAAGCCCCAGCTCTCCCCCGCCTCGTCGCCGATGAGCTCGGAGCAGAAGCGGTTGACGTCGTCGTAGTTGCCGTCGATGGCCACGACCTTGCCGCCGTACACGGCGGCCATGACGACCTTGCCCTCCTCGAGCCCGGCCGGGATGAACACGCACGACTCAAACCCGGCGCGCGCGGCGGCCGCGCCGACAGCGCCGGCGAGGTTGCCGGTGGAGGAGCACGACAGCGTGGTGAAGCCGAAGGTGCGGGCCGCCTCCACGGCGATCGCGACGACGCGGTCCTTGAAGGAGTGCGTGGGGTTGGCCGAGTCGTCCTTGACGTGCAGGGACTTCAGGCCGAGTTCGGCAGCGAGGCGGTCCGCCCGGACCAGCGGGGTGAGGCCGGGGTTCATGTTCGGCAGCTCGGCCACGTTGGTGGGGACCGGAAGGAGGGAGCGGTAGCGCCAGATGTTGTTGGGGCCGCTCTCGATCTCCTCGCGGGTGACGCTGCCGAAGTCGTAGGCGATTTCCAGGGGCCCGAAACAGAACTGGCACGCGAAGATCGGCGCGAGTTCGTAGCGCTCGCCGCACTCCCTACAGGAGAGGGCGGTTCCCGGTCCGAAAGCGCGGACGGAGGTGGGTTCAGCGGCGGCGATCGCCATAGCGAGGCTTCTCCCCTCATCTTCCCTGGCGGCCACCTTGACCCCAGGCCGGAGTTGGCACCTGCCTCGGCGGGTTCGCACCTGACATCGCGAGTCCACATACCGAGATGGTTGCCGGGGCTTCGTCGGGCCGGTCCCTCCACCCCTCTGGATGAGCAATATGAAGTTGTCGCGTTGCCCTCGTTGGGGACGCACCGTCACTGTAACGGACGGGTTGACCGGTTTTCCATGCCGGGTGACCCGGATTACACCAACGGGCTCACATGCTGAGACGGGCGGGCCGTCCGGGCTGCTGAGCGGGCCGTAGTCCGGAACCGACGCACGGGTCCGTGTTGCGCCCGTGTGACGAGCTGTGCCGGTGGCCTCGGGCGGGTTTGGGGCGCCGGCCGGCAGGCGAGACCTATGGGAGCGCGTCGCGCCCGGCGCGCCCCCTTTGCACGCCGCCAGAGGCGGCACGGGCTCCGGACCGCACCGGTCGCGAGCCGTACGGCCCTCCCGTCCGCACCAACCACCCCATTCGCGCTTTCCCGAGAGGACGACCACGTGGACAAGGCCCAGATCCTCATTGCCTCCAACCGGGGCCCGGTCTCCTTCTCCACCGCCGACGACGGCTCCCTGGAGCACCGCCGGGGCGGTGGCGGCCTGGTCTCGGGGATGATCTCCGTAGCCAGCGAGATCGACAGCCTCTGGGTGTGCGCCGCCCTTTCCGAGCCCGACCGGCGGGCCGCCGCCGAAGCGCCGCAGGCCCGGTTGGACCGCGCCCACGATCTGGACGGCATGCGGGTTCACATGCTGGACATCCCGGAGGACACCTTCGCCGGCGCCTACACGGGTGTGGCCAATTCGACCCTGTGGTTCGTGCAGCACATGCTGTACGACACCCCGAACAAGCCCTCCTACGGCTCGGATTTCCGCAAGCTCTGGGAGGACTACACCGCGTACAACAACGCCTTCGCCGAAGCGCTGGTCAGCGGAGCCGCCGACAACGCGCGCGTGGCCGTGCAGGACTACCACCTGGCCTTGGTGCCGCGGATCCTGCGGGCGCGCCGCCCCGACCTGCGCATCGCGCACTTCTCGCACACCCCGTGGGCGCCACCGGAGTACTTCCGGATGCTGCCGACGCAGGTAGCCCGGGAGTTGTTGGAGGGCATGCTCGGCGCCGACCGGCTGGGTTTCCTGAGCCCGCGGTGGGCCGACGCGTTCCTGCGCTGCTGTGCCGAGATCCTGCGCGCCGACATCGACCTCGAACGGCGCACGGTGGAGCACGGGGGGCGTGTCGTCGAGGTGGGTGTGCACGCCCTGGGCGCTGACGAGGAAGGGCTCCGGGAGAGCGCCGCCGAGCCCGCGGTGGCGGCCCGGCGCGAGACGCTGCGCGAGGCCGTGGGCGACGCCCGCCTGATCGTGCGCGTGGACCGGACCGAGCTGTCCAAGAACATCGTGCGCGGCCTGGAGTCCTTCCGGGAGCTGCTGATGGCCCACCCGGAGTGGCGGGGCCGGGTCACCCACCTGGCGTTCGCCTACCCGAGCCGGGGTGACGTACCGGAGTACCGCGAGTACACGGATTCGGTGCTCCGGCTCGCGAAGGAGATCAACGAGGAGTTCGGTACCGCCGAGTGGACGCCGTTGGTGCTGGAGGTCAACGACGACTACCCGCGGTCGCTGGCCTCGTTCCAGATGGCCGACGTGCTGTTGGTGAACCCGATCCGGGACGGGATGAACCTGGTCGCCAAGGAGGGCCCCGTGCTCTCCGAGCAGGATTCCGTGCTGGTGCTGTCCCGTGAGGCGGGTGCGGCGGACGAGCTGGGTGCGGACGCTCTGCTGGTCAACCCCTACGACACCGTGGAGACCGCTGAGGCGCTGCACCGGGCGCTGACCATGCCGGAGGCGGAGCGCCGCAAGCGCCGGGACCGGCTGGCCGAGGCGGCTGTGGCGCTGCCGCCGCGCCGCTGGTTCCAGGACCAGTTGCGCTCGCTCGGGCTCCGTCCCTGAGCCGGGTTCCGCATTCCGGGCTCCGAGGGCCCGGAGCCCGGAATGCGGGGGTGGTGCGGGGGTTCAGCCCTCGGGGACGGTCTTCTTCCACCGGGCCTCGGCCTCGCTGAGGATTTCGGTGACGACGTCCGACTTGGCGTCCGCGTAGTCCTGGATCCTTTCCCAGGTGCGCTCGGCCAGTTCCCGCTTGACCTCGGTGTAGCGGTCGCGGGCCTCGGCGTTCGCGATGAGGTGGTCGCGGAAGAGCAGCATCCGGTCGACCTCTGCGCACCCCTCGGTGAACACGTGCAGGTTGAGGTTGATGTTGGGCCCGTCGAGAACCCGGTGCTCGTACCAGTCGGGCTCCCGGATGACCACGGAGTACCCGGCGGCTTCCAAGTCGGGTATGTAGGCGGGTTCGTCCGCGGAGTCCGCGACCGTCATGAGCAGGTCCACACAGGGCTTGGCGGCCAGGCCCGGCACCGCCGTGGAACCGACGTGGTCGAGGGACAGTACGCGGTCGCCGAGGGCTCCGCGGATCCGTGCGTCCTCCTGTTTGAACAGGTAGGGCCACTTGGGGTCGTGGTCGGAGATGCGCACACGGCCGTTCACCAGGTTGCGTGCCTGCGGGTCGGTTCCGGCCCGCTGTTCTCCTCGCGAGGGCAGAGAGGGTGTTTCAAGGGGCGACATTCAACAAAGCCTTGTCGCCTCCGGTGCAGGAGTCAAGACCGTCAACGTGCCTTACATATGCACGCGCACTTTTTCTGTGACCATCTGTTGACCAGGAATGACCGTATGCAACAGTTCGCCCGGAAGCTCCGTTCCCCGGGTCTCCCGCTCGTGTCAGGCCGGGGGCGACCCGAGCGAGAGCACCGGACATGCCCTAAGACTTGCGGCGGCGGCCGCCCTTCTTGCGCCTCGACGGGCGCTCCTCGGCCTTGGCCTGTTCGGCGCGCTCGGCGGCCAGCTGCTCGTCCTCCTCACGGCGCTCGGCATCGACCCCGTAGGGGTCGGTGCTGGTGCGGCGCACCCACAGCACCACCAGGAGCACTGCCAGGACGAGGACGACACCGGCCAGGGCGAACCAGAACCACACCGGCACGACCGCGGAGTCCTCCTCCACCAGCTCCTCGTCGATGAGCGGGATGTCCTGCGCCTCACCCGAGGCGTCACCGGCGGCGCTGGGCAGACTCAGGGAGGGCAGGCCCTCAGGGCCGTCCTGGGCGCCGTCGACCAGCGCCGCTCGGAGCTGGCCCGGGCTGAGCTGCGGGTACTCGGAGCTGAGGAGCGCGGCGGCCCCCGCGGTGACCGCGGCAGCGTAGGGGGTTCCGGTCACCTCGGTCGGACCCATGTCCAGCGCCGCGGTCTCCAGGTCACCGCCGGGGGCGACGAGTTCGATGAGCGACGCATCGGGCGAGTCCGGGATGAGCCCCCCGTTCTCGTCCACACCTCCCACCGGGAGGGCGTTCGGGTCCTCCTCGCCGCCGGCCGGCGCGACGACCAGGGCGCCGCTCCGAACCGCCTCCTCCGTGGCGTCCAGCTGGTCCTGGTCCTGCCCGACCTCGTCGGGCAGCAGGATGACCTGGGCTCCCTGGTCCGCGGCGTAGCGGACGGCGTCGGGCAGATCGTCTTCGGTGGGCAGTGCCAGCAGGTTGGCCTGCGGGGCGACTCCCAGTACGCCGCCGTCCGCGTCCATGCCGTGCCCGTGCGCCGCCACCAGGGCGGCCGCCGCGGTGCCCTGCTCCGTGTCGCCCCCGTTGTCGCCGAACTCGGTGTCGATCTCCAGGTTGTCCCGGAGGTCGGGGTGGTCCTCCTCCACCGAGGCCCCGGGCAGTGCCACGGTGATGCCGTGCCCCTGTGTGGACTCCCAGACCTCCTGTGCACCGATCGACTCCAGTGCCCACTGGGCTGGCCGGAAGTCGGGGATCTCGTCGGCGACGGCCGGAGCCGCCGTCAGGCCCAGTACGGTGAGCGCCGCACAGGCCCCCGCCGTGGTACCCAGAACATGGCGCGTGTGTTTCCTGTTACGGCTGTTGCCCCCGAGCACGACATGCTCCCTCGAACGTTGCGGTCGGCGTTCCGCCGGGCCCTCCCCCGGACCCTCGCAATTCTGTCATGAGCACAGGATTCAGGCTTGGACAAGTGACTTGGGGGCTAGGAAAGGCAACTGTATCCCCGGTGCCAGTCCTGAGTTATCCGCTCCTCATCCGGCATGTCGAGTCGCTAGCATGAGTCGCGCCGATCCGGACAAAACAATGACCCGTCCAGGGGGTGTCCCATGCCGAATATCGGTCCGTCGGAAGACGGCCAGGCGGCCCTCGCCGAACGCGAACAGCGCATCCTCGCCTTCGAACGCCAGTGGTGGAAGTTCGAAGGCTCCAAGGAACAGGCGATCCGTGACGAGTTCGGGTTCTCAGCGACCCGGTACTACCAACTCCTCAACGGTCTGGTCGAGCGCCCTGAGGCACTCGCCTTCGACCCCATGACCGTCAAACGTCTGCGCCGTCTGCGCGCCGACCGAAGGCGCCAACGCAACGCACGGCAGCTGGGTATCTACATCTGACCCTCCCGCCACGAGGCGTGTCGCCCGGGTCGATCCCCGCGTCCGCACACGCCACCCCCGCGCTCTCCCCGGCCACGACCACCGTCACCCCCGGATCCGACCGCGCGGCTTCCCTCCCGAACCAACGAGGTCCTCGCATGCCCCTGCACGAGCGAAACAGCCGCCCCGGGCCGAACGGCCCCGCCGAGCCCGGTACCCGCGCCGGGCGCGCCGGGCTCGACGCGCTGCTCACCGAACCCTCCGAAGCGCTGGCCGCCTTCGACTTCGACGGCACCCTCGCGCCCATCGTCGCCGACCCGCGTGCATCCGCACCCCAACCGGGGATCGTGGATGCGCTGGCCGAACTCGCGGAACTCGTGGGCTCGGTCGCGGTGATCACCGGCCGCCCCGCCGCCACCGCGGTGCGCCTCGGCGGACTGGACCGGGTACCGGGCATCGTCGTGCTCGGGCACTACGGTGCCGAGCGCTGGGCGGCCGGGCACGTCATCGCGGCCGAACCGCCGCCCGGTGTGGCCCTGGTCCGGGCCGAACTCCCCGGCCTGGTGGACTCCTCGGGAGCTCCGAAGGGCACGTGGATCGAGGACAAGGGCCGTTCGCTGGCCGTGCACACGCGGCGGGCCGATGACCCCGACAAGGCCTTGGCCCTGCTGTCGGGGCCCCTTGCGGAGCTGGCCGAGCGCGCCGACCTGAAGGTGGAACCCGGCCGGATGGTGATCGAGCTCCGTCCACAGGGTGTGGACAAGGGTGCCGCCCTCACCTCCCTGGTCCGGGAACGGTCGGCGCGCGGTGTCCTCTACGCCGGTGACGACCTGGGCGACCTGCCCGCCTTCCACGCGGTGACTGCGCTGCGGGAACAGGGTGTCCCCGGGTTCACCGTGTGCTCCTCCTCCGACGAGGTCACCGAGGTGGCGGGCGCCGCCGACCTGGTCGTGCACGGACCCGCCGGGCTGGCCGAGTACCTCGGTCAGCTCACGGCGACGATTCGTGGGCTTGGGGCGTGAGCGCCGAACGCGCGGCGGTGCGCAGGTCCACCAGCCCGGTCCGGTCGCGCCCGTAGTGCACGGCATTAGTGAGCACACCGACGTACCGGCCGCTCTCCGGGTGCATGAACAGGCTCGTCCCGGTGAACCCGTTGTGGTAGACGACCCCCTCCGGGGTGACCAGCCACCCGAGCCCCCTGGAGAGCCGCGCCCCGGCGTCCACCTGGGGTGACCAGCTCTCCCGCACGAACGAGCCGGGGACCGGCCCCTCGGACCCGCCCCCGTACAGGCGCAGCATCTCCCGGGCGAAGGCGCCCAGGTCGATGGCGGTGGTGAACGCCCCGGCGTGCCCGGCCACCCCGCCCATCAGCGCCGCGGCCTCGTCGTGCACCACACCCCAAGCGGGTGCGGCGCCGACCAGGCGGCGCTCCGTCGGTGCCACGCTGGGCGTACGCGCCAACGGCCCGAAGGTGGTGGCACGCATCCCCAGATCACTCCACAGGCCAGCGGCCAGCCGGTCCAAGCCCTTGCCGTACAGGCGCTCCAGGAGCAGCCCGAGCAGGATGAACCCGCGGTCGATGTACAGGTAGCCGGGCTCCTCCAACGGGTCGGCCAGGATCGCCTCGGCGAGATCCTGGTCGGTCCCCACATACCGTTCCATCCACGTCACCTGATTGAGGCGGCTCGTGTGCGTGAGGATCTGCCGGGCCGTCACCCAAGCACCCGGGAGACCGTCCGCCGGGAAGTATTCGGACATCGGGGCGTTCAGGTCCAGAATTCCTTCGGCGACCGCCCGACCGACCAAGGGCCAGGTCGCCATCACCTTCGTCAGACTCGCGACGTCGTAGGACACGTCCGGCGCCGTATCGTGCTCACCGTCGATCCGCCCGACCGCCACGAACTCCCACATGCCGCCGGTTCCGACCACGGCGGCCCCTCCCGGGACCCAGCCCGCGTCCACCAGCACCTTCAGGACTCCACGGATCTGCGCCCCAGTCTCCGTGAGCCAGTCACCATCACGCACAACACGCCTCCCCCCGAGCGGGCTCCTCCACCTTCTCGGCGGATACCCCGTTCGCTCCGGCTTGTCACACCCGCGCCGTCACCGCACAGTACGAAACCCGTGCAGGTGGCAGCCGTAACCGGGGCCCACGGGCGTGGCGGGAACCGGGCCGGTCCGCCCCGCTAGGCTTGCCGACAGCGAGTTCCGAGGAGGACGATGAGCAGCAAGACCCCCGTTCCCGCCGGTTTCGTCGGCATCGCCGGGAACATCGGGATCAAGGACCCCAAGGACGACTTCTTCACGGTGGTCTCCGAGGCCCCCGCGGTGGTGTCCGCCGTGTTCACCCAGTCCCGGTTCGCCGGGCCGAGCGTGCGCCTCAGCCGCGAGGCGGCGGCGGACGGCCGCGCCCGCGGGGTCGTGGTGATCGCCCGCAACGCCAACGTGGCGACCGGACAGATAGGCACCGACGACGCCCGGGAGGTCCAGGAGGGCGTGGCCCGCGCCGCTGGCGTGGGCCCGGAGGACATCCTGATCGCCTCCACCGGGGTCATCGGCCGCCCCTATCCGATGGACAAGGTCCGCGGATACCTGGCCGACCTGCCCAAGGAGTTCCCCGCCGCGGACCTGGACCGCTCCGCCGCGGCCATGATGACCACCGACACCGCGCCGAAGGTCGCCACCGCCAAGGTCGGCGACGCGACCCTCACCGGGATCGCCAAGGGCGTCGGCATGATCGAACCCAACATGGCGACCATGCTGACCTGGTTCTTCACCGACGCCGAACTCGAACAGCCGGCTCTGGACGCGGTGTTCCGCCGGGTCGTGGACAAGACCTTCAACGCCCTGAGCATCGACACCGACACCTCCACCAGCGACTCCGCGGCGGTCTTCGCCAACGGACTGGCCGGGCCGGTGGACGCCACCGAGTTCGAGGCCGCGCTGTACGAGGTGGCGCTCAAGCTGGTCCGGATGATCGCCTCCGACGGAGAGGGAGCGGGCAAGCTCATCGAGGTGCGGATGACCGGTGCCCGCGACGACGCGCAGGCCAAGCGCATCGGCAAGGCCGTGGTGAATTCGCCGCTGGTCAAGACCGCCGTGCACGGGGCCGACCCCAACTGGGGCCGGGTCGCGATGGCGGTGGGCAAGTGCTCGGACGAGACCGACGTCCAGCCGCAGAACGTGCGCATCGTGTTCGGGGACGTGGAGACCTTCCCGACCGAGGCCACCGACGAGACGCTGGAGCGCGCCTCCCAGCACATGAAGGGTGAAGAGGTGGTGATCAGCGTGGACCTGGGCATCGCCGACGGTGCGTTCACGGTCTACGGCTGCGACCTGACCGAGGGCTACATCCGGATCAACGCGGACTACACGACCTGAGCCCGGGCGCACCATGCGCTGACGCCCTGGTGGGCGTACCACTGGGGGCCTGCGATCAACACCGCTCTCTTCGTCTTGGGGCGGCCGTCTTCGGGCGGCCGTCTTGGGGCGGCCGTCTTGGGGGCGCCGTCTTGGGGCGGCCGTCTTGGGGGCGCCGTCTTGGGGCGGCCGTCTTGGGGGCGCCGTCTTGGGGCGGCCGTCTTGGGGGCGCCGTCTTGGGGCGGCCGTCTTGGGGGCGCCGTCTTCGGGCGGCCGTCTTCGGGCGCCGTCTTGGGGCGCTGTCTTCGGGCAGTCGGGGTTGCTCCGTTGGGGTGCCTGCTCTTGTGGCGGGGGTTCGCTCTCTGGGGTGGGGTTCCCTCCTTTCCCGCCGCCCGATTGTGGCCGTCTCCGCTACGCGCCTCAAGGTCGTCGCCATCGAGCGCTTCGCGCATCAACGGCGCTCCACCTTGACCCGCTCCGCTACGACGGCAGGTTGGCGGCTATCGGGAAAGGGGGACGGGTGGTTGAGGTCCGAGCGGTCCCGGCCTTCGGCCGGGAAACCCCGGTCGGCCTGGCGGCCGATGCCTGTCCCTGCGCCGGAGCGTTGACGGGTCGGGGGTCGCGGCTGGTCATTCTGAGCTGCAGACCCCTCGGCCTGGGGGCCGATGCCTGCCCCTGCGCCGGAGCGTTGACGGGTCGGGTGTCACGGCTGGTCATGGTGTGCGGCGAACCCCTCGGGAGGAGGCCGGGGAGCCAGGGCATCGGGGCGTGGGGCGGTAGGGCCTTGGCGGGCGGGGTTAGCGCTCCTCAGGTGTCGGGATGGGTGTGGAGGCTGGGTCGGGGTCGGCGTCCGAGTCCTTACCCTTGTTGTCATTTCCGCGGTTGCGGTGGGAGGGGCGGCCCTGCCAGATGGGCTGGTCGGGGTTGGTCTCCCGGCGGTACTTGAGCCGGTTGTGGTCTGAGCAGAGTGGCTGGATGTTGTCCGCGCTCGTGGACCCGCCGGCCGAGAAGCTCCTCTTGTGGTCGGCCTCTGAGTCGCTGGCCGGGGTGTTGCAGCCCTGGTACCAGGCGCAGGTGGTGTGCCCGAACATCCCCGCATCCCGCAGAGCACCCGTGGCGTTGCGCTGGGTGCGGCCCACGTCCAACACCGTCTCCCCTTCGGGGGAGGTGATCATCCGACGCAGCACACTGTTGGGGGCCAGGGCACGGATCGCGGCCATGGAGACCACCTGCCCGTCCTGGGTCACCGCCGGACCCGCACCCACTTCCTGGTTCTGGAGGCCGAGGAAGGTGGGCAGGGGCACCATGATGTTGATCATCGCCACCGCAGCACGCTTGCGACCCGTGCCGCCCTTGCCCTTGCTGTCCTTGCCCTCCCCGGTACCGGCCTCGGCACCTTCGGCACCCTCAGCGCTCTCAGCGTCCCCGGCGCTCTCGCTGGGGTTGGTGGGGTGGGAGGCGGAGCGGACCAGGTTCATGAACGCGTCATACATCCGCTCGGAGGCCGATACGTGCAGCCTCTCGGGGTCATAGTCCACCTCGTGGGCCTTGAGCTCACGCTGGATCTCCTCGGCGTGCTCACTCGGACCCCACAGCTCGACCATGAAGGTCGCATCAAAGGTACGCACCAGGCGTGCACCACGGGCATCGAAGGCAGCCTGGTACTGCTCTTCCACCACGGCGGGGTTGTGCTGGGCCAACAGCTCCCGGCCCAGCCGGGCGATGTGGGAGGTCGACATCGCCGGCTCCTTGGCCTTAGCGGCCACGATCCCGGCCTCCATCATCCGCCGAAACTCCCCGGCATCGGGGTGGCGGCCGGTGTTGCGCGCCTTGACCGCCCTCTCAGCGGCCCGGCACACCGCCACCGCCTCCCCGATCGACAACAACCCAGAGTCCAGGCCTTGGCGGGTGGCAGGAAGCTCCTGGGCGAAGAGTCGGCGGGCCAGCTCGGCGCGCCCGTTGGCCTCAACGGGGACCATGCCCACCGAGTGGATCAGCCAGTTCTGCACCGACCTTTGCCCACCGGCCTCCAACAGGGTGCCGGCTGCTTCCAGCTGGGTCAGGCGCAGCAGCATCGCGAGCTGGGCCTGTTCCATGTCCTCGCACACCTGCGAGATCACGTCCAGGACCTCACCAGCCGCACCCGCCGGAGGCACCTCCGCCATTTCCGAAGCGATGTTCTTCCGGGCAGCATCCATGGCGGAAACGGCGGGGGTATTGCCCGCCGTGTTCCCGCACTGCCCGAAAGAAGAAGTCATGCCCTAAGGATATCAATAACGCCCCGGAAAAGCACTAGCTCGGAGGATATAAAACTCTTACCTGGCCACCCCGGCCCGCCTTTCCTCCCTCCGGAACTAAGCCTTCCAGGAAAAGGGGGCCAACCCCCTGTTCGCATTCCTGGGCAAAGCGGGCAAATCCGCGCCCTCGTGGGAATGATCTTGCTACTAGGGTCAATCTCGGCGCCGAAATTGCTTCCGGTAGCAAGATCATCGGGGAATGGCCCACACGGAGGGGTTCGCCGCGCACATTGACCGGCCGCGACACCCGACCCGTCAACGCTCCGGCGGAGTGGCCCACCGGCCGAAGGCCGCGCTGTTCGTGGTCCGCCGCACACCTTGACCAGCCGCGACACCCCCAGCCGCCAACGCTCCGGCGGAGTGGCAGGCATCGGCCGCCAGGCCGACAGAATGAGCTTTTCGGGCGAAGCCCGAAATGGCTCGGACCTCAACCACGCGCCCCCTCTTTCCCGTAGCCGCCAACCCGCCGTCGTAGCGGAGCGTGTCAAGGTGGAGCGCCGTTGATGCGCGAAGCGCTCGATGGCGACGACCTTGACGCGCGTAGCGGAGACGGCCACAATCGGGCGGCGGGAAAGGAGGGAACCGTCAGCCGATAGAAAAACCCAGGCAGAAGACTACCCAAACCAAGAGTCACTCTACCCGGGCATCATTGTTTGAAGCTTTCGGCATCCTAAGGGTTGCCGGGTAGCCTCCGCCGGGGCAGGGTTGTTGCACATATGGCTAGTTACACATATGGCTTGTTGCACATATGGCGATGCTTCACAACCTGGCGATCCCGCTGCTGACGGAGTTGGAGATGAACAGCATCCCCGAGGCTGTGCGCCGGGTGTCCCACGAGGCCTTTACGCACCCTCTCGAACTTCTCAGGCTCCCCTGATCAGGGATAACATCTCCCTCGCCCGATTATGCAACAGCCCTGTGCAGGGACGGGCCCGGTAGCCACGCCAGAACGCTCCTGTGAGCGTCAGGCTCGGCCAGGGGCAGACGGTGCAGACAGCTCACGGCGTCGTTATTGGATCGCGCCGCCCTCATCGGCCACGATCACCGCAGGCCCGCCGATCTTCCTGCTCTAGTGCAGATCACCTTCCCGCCACCTGGGGCACCGGTGCGGTTACGGTCGCCCTGGGCTGGCACGGCGCCCCGCTCGTGGCCCCGGAACGGGTGCTTGGGCCACGCGGACCACGGGTACGGCCCGGAGTACCGTCGGCGCGGCCGACAGCGCGCTCGCGGGCTTCCCCACCCCCGGCCGACACCTCCCAAGGAATGACATGACCGAGCGCACCGTGGTCATCGGCTCCCTCCTCGGCCTGCACGCCCGACCCGCTGCCCTGTTCGTCAAGGCGGTCAACGAGACCGGCCTTCCCGTGATGGTTTCCCGCGAGGGCCACCGGCCGGTGGACGCGCGCAGCGTCCTCGCGGTGATGTCCATAGGCGCCGCCCACGGCCAGAGGGTCACTCTGATCTGCGACGAAGAGGGTTCGGAAGCGGCCCTGGACAACCTCGTGGAGATGCTCGCCAAGGAGCTCGACCCGAAGTAGGCGACGCGGGGAACCGGAGGCTTCCTCGGACACCCCGGTTCCCGGTCTCCAGTAGCCGACCCCTTACCGGCCCCCGGCTCGGGGACCGCGCGGTTCCCAAACGTCAGCCGAGGAGGCGGACGGCCTCCTCGCGCATCTGCACCTTGCGGACCTTGCCGGTGACCGTCATGGGGAACTCGTCCACGACGTGCACGTAGCGGGGGATCTTGAAGTGCGCGATCCGGCCCTCGCAGAAGGAGCGCAGCGCCTCGGCGGTGAGGGGTTCGGCGCCCTCGCGCATCCGGACCCAGACCATGAGCTCCTCGCCGTAGCGTTCGTCCGGAACACCGATGACCTGTGCGTCCAGCAGGTCCGGGTGGGTGTACAGCAGCTCCTCGACCTCGCGCGGGTAGATGTTCTCGCCCCCGCGGATCACCATGTCCTTGATCCGCCCGGTGATGCTCACGTAGCCGTCCCCGTCCATAACGGCGAGGTCGCCAGTGTGCATCCACCGGCCCGCGTCGACCGCCTCCGCGGTCTTGTCCGGCTGGTTCCAGTACCCGAGCATCACCGAGTAGCCGCGGGTGCACAGCTCGCCGGGTGTCCCGCGCGGGACTGTGACGCCCGTGCCCGGGTCGACGACCTTGACCTCCAGATGCGGCATGACCCGGCCGACGGTGGACACGCGCCTCTCGAGGGAGTCGTCCCGCCTGGTCTGGGTGCTCACCGGCGAGGTCTCGGTCATGCCGTAGCAGATGGAGACCTCGGACATCCCCATCCGTTCGATGACCTGGCGCATCACCTCGACAGGGCAGGGTGATCCGGCCATGATCCCGGTGCGCAGGGTGGAGAGGTCGTAGTCGTCGAAGTCGGGCAGCGCGAGCTCGGCGATGAACATGGCGGGGACCCCGTACAGCGAGGTGCAGCGCTCCGCCTGGACGGCCTCCAGCGACGTAACCGGGTCGAACCCGGGCCCGGGGATGACCATGCAGGCGCCGTGGCTGGTGGCGGCCAGGTTTCCCATCACCATGCCGAAGCAGTGGTAGAAGGGCACCGGGATGGCGATCCGGTCGGCCTCGGTGTATCCCAGCAGCTCACCGACAGAGAAGCCGTTGTTGAGGATGTTGTGGTGGGAAAGGGTCGCGCCCTTGGGGAATCCGGTCGTCCCGGACGTGTACTGGATGTTGATCGGGTCGTCCGGGGAGAGGGCTGCGCCGATCCCGGACAGCCGCGCCGGATCGCCCCGGTCCCCCGCTGACAGCAGTGACTCCCAGCCGGGGCCGTCGAAGAGCACCACCTCGCGCAGCTCGGGGCACTTGCCGCGCACCTCCTCGATCATCGCCGCGTAGTCGGAGGTCTTGAAGGAGGGCGCGGAGACCAGCACCGAGATGCCCGCCTGGTTGAGCACGTACTCCAGCTCGTGCGTGCGGTAGGCGGGATTGATGTTCACCAGGACCGCGCCGATCCTGGCCGTCGCGTACTGCACGAACACCCACTCGGCGCGGTTCGGTGCCCAGATACCGACCCGGTCGCCCTTGGCCACCCCGAGGTCGAGGAGGCCCAGCGCCACCCGGTCCACCTCGGCGCCGAAGTCCCGGTACGTCAGTCGGAGCCCGGAGGTCCGGTCGACCAGGGCATCGCGGTCGGGGTGGGCGGCGATCATGCGGGCCAGGTTGACGCCGATGGTGTCGCCGAGGAGAGGGGTCGTCGAGGTTCCGGAGGCGTAGCTGGGGACAGGGTCGGTCGTGCTCAAGTCCGTGCTCCTAGCTGTGCGTGGCAGAAGACCGCACGGTCGGCAGAGGCGTTCGGTCGCCGCCCCCGCCGGTCGTGTAATCCACCTCACAGCAAATCATGCGAGCCGAACCCGGCACATCGGCCGGCGGACATCTCCGAACGGGTGACCCGCACCCTCGGGGAGCATCCGGGCGGGGCGTTACTCCTTGACCCGGTGGACCCGGTGCGGTGCGGCTTGCGCGCGGGGCTTGACCACCAACAGGTCGATGTTGACGTGCGGGGGCCGGGTGACCGCCCACACGATGGTTTCGGCGACGTCCTCGGCGCTCAGCGGGTCGGGAACACCCTCGTACACGGACTCCGCCCTTTCCGCGTCGCCGCGCAGCCGGTTGAGGGAGAACTCCTCGGTCTTGACCATGCCGGGAGCCACCTCCAGCACCCGGACCGGCTCGCCCACCAGCTCCAGACGCAGCGTGGCGGCCAGCGTGTGGGCACCGTGCTTGGCGGCCACGTAACCGCCGCCGCCCTCGTAGACCAGGTGACCGGCGATGGAGGACAGGACCAGGACGGTCCCGTCTCCGCTTTCGGTGAGCTTGGGCAGCAGGGCCTGGGTCATGTTGAGCACGCCCAGGACGTTGACCTCGTACATCCGGCGCCAGTCGGCGGGGTCTGCGGTGGCGACGGTCTCGGTGCCGATCGCGCCGCCCGCGTTGTTCACGAGTACGTCGCAGGAGTCCAGGGCCCCGGCGAAGGCGTCGACCGCAGCGCGGTCGGTGACGTCGAGGACCTGGGCGCGGGCGCTGTGGCCCTCCTTGTTGATTTCCTCGGCAAGCGCGTCGATCCGTTCGGCGCGGCGGGCGACCAGGACCACGTCGTAGCCCTCGGCGGCGAGCCCCCGCGCGGTGGCGGCACCGATCCCGCTGCTGGCTCCGGTGACGACCGCGGTCGCTGTCATGTGGTTCCTCCCAAGGTCGGTTGTCGCGCCGAGCGTATCCCGGCGGGCGGGTTCGGGGCCGGTGCGGGCCCTGCGGACCGGAGGGGCGGGGCCAGCGGGGCCGCAGGGGACACCAAGGGGACACAGGAGATTCACCGATAGGAAACGTTGTGTTTTCTAAAGCGCCGGGTTAGCCTTTAGAGAACTGTTCGTTCTCTAAAGGCTTGGGGAGTGTGATGGCCGGTAAACAGAAGTCGTTGGCGCTCACCCTGCCCGGACTGCTGCTGGTGATGGTGCTGGCCCCGCTGGACCAGACCTCGGTCGCCCCCGCCCTGCCGGAGATCGCGGGGGAGCTCGGCGGGCTGGACCAGATGCCCGCCGTCATCACCGCCTACCTCGTCGCCGCCACCGCGGTACTGCCGGTCTACGGCAGGCTCGGTGACCGCTTCGGCCGCAAACCGCTGCTCCTGGCCGCCCTGGTGCTCTTCGTCCTCGGCGCGCTGCTGTGCACGCTGGCCGCCTCCTTCCCGCTGTTCGTCGGCGCCCGCGTGCTGCAGGGCGTGGGCGGTGGCGGCCTGATGATCGGGGCCCAGGCCACCGTCGGCGAAATCGTGAGCCCCCGTGAGCGCGGCCGCTACCTGGGGCTGTTCGGTGCCGCCTACGTTCTGCCGGCCGTGGGCGGTCCCCTGCTCGGCGGGGTGATGGTCGACCTGCTCTCCTGGCGCTGGATCTTCGCTATCCACCTGCCGCTCGGCGCGATCGCCTTCGTGGCCCTCGCCCTGACCCTCCACCTGCCCAGGCCGCACGACCGCCAGCCGGTCGACCTGTTCGGCGCCGCCGCGCTGGCCGCGGCCGTGGTCGGCACCGTGCTCCTGGCCGACCTGCTGGCCGGTGGCGCGCAGCGGCCGGGGTGGGTGGTCCCGGTACTGGCCGGGGCCACCGCCGCCGCGCTGGTGCTCTGGCTGGTCTCGGCCCGGTACGCTCGCGATCCCGTGCTGCCGCTGCGCCTGCTGCGCCAGCGGGGGTTCACCGTCCCGGTCCTGCTCAGTTTCACCGTGGGCTTCGCCCTCTTCGGCACCCTGACCTACATGCCCGCCTTCGCCCAGGTGGGGCTGGGCACCACCGCAACCGAGGCGGGGTTCCTGGTGACCTCGTTGATGGCGGGGGCCCTGGTCACCATGACCGTCTCGGGACGGCTGATCACCAGGAGCGGCCGGTACCGGCGGTACCCGATCGGCGGTACCGCGCTGATGGCCGCGGGCGCCCTGCTGCTCGGCCTGTTCGCCGACGGGTGGGGTGTTCCGGGGCTGGTGGCGATGCTCTTCCTGATCGGCCTCGGGGTCGGGATGGTCATGCAGGTGGTGATGCTGGCCGCGCAGAACGCCACCGACCCGTCCGACCTCGGGGTGGTGACCTCCTCGGTGCTCTTCCTGCGCCAGGTGGGCGCCAGTGTCGGCGTCGCCCTGATGGGCGCTCTGATCACCCGTTCCTTCGCCGACCGGGTCCCCGCCGAGGCCGCGGACCTCGACGCCCTCACACCGGAGGCGATCGCCGCTCTGCCGGCGGACAGCGGGGAGCTGGTGGAAGCCGCTTTCGGCGCCGCCGTACCCGCGGCGGTCCTGACCGTGGCCCCACTGCTGGTGGTGGCCTTCCTGCTGGCTCTGGCCCTGCCCGCGATACCCCTGCGCACCAAGGCACAGACCGAACTCGAACGGGAGCAATCATGAGCTCAACCGCCGCTATCCACAGCCCGCCGGTCGCCCCGTTGGCGGCGTTCGGCGCGCAGGACCTTGCCACCGCCGGCGGCAAGGCCGCCAATCTGGGTGAACTGCTGCGCGCCGGGCTGCCGGTGCCGGAGGGGTTCGTCGTGACCACCGGGGCCTACGCCGCCGTCGCCGATTCCGCGGGGCTGGCCGGCCTCCTCGACTCCGCGGCGGACGGGCGGAATCCGGATCCCGCCGCGCTCCGTGCCGCGGTGGTCGGCGCGGACCTGCCCGACGGGCTGCGCGAGGCGATCGCCGACGCCTACGCGCGGCTGGGTACGGACGTTCCCGTAGCGGTGCGCTCCAGCGCCACCGCCGAGGACCTGCCCGGGGCGGCCTTCGCCGGGCAGCAGGACACCTACCTGAACGTGGTCGGGGCCGAGGCCCTGGTGGACGCTGTGCGCCGCTGCTGGGCCTCGCTGTGGACCGACCGGGCGGTGGCCTACCGGCGGGAGCGCTCGGTGGACCAGGCCGACGTGCGGATCGCCGTGGTCGTCCAGGTGATGGTCGACTCCGAGGTGGCCGGGGTGGTGTTCACCGCCGACCCGGTGAGCGGGGCACGCGACCGGACCGTCGTGGACGCCGGGTCCGGGCTGGGCGAGGCGGTGGTGTCCGGCCTGGTCACCCCCGACCACTACCTGTTGGACGAGCGCGGCCGGGTCGTGGAGTGGACCCCGGGGCGGGGCGAGGTGGTGGTCCGTTCGGTCGCGGGCGGCGGGGTCCGGGAGGAGCACGGTGCCGAGTCAGGCGGGACCGGTGCGGGTTCGCGGGCTCCGCTGCTCTCCGAGGCGCAGCTGACGGTACTGGCCGCGCACGCGAGGACCGTCGAGGAGCACTTCGGCCGCCCGCAGGACATCGAGTGGGCGCTCTCGGACGGGCGCTTCCGGATCGTGCAG
Organism: Nocardiopsis nanhaiensis; assembly: GCF_054778635.1. Lineage (NCBI taxonomy): Bacteria > Bacillati > Actinomycetota > Actinomycetes > Streptosporangiales > Nocardiopsidaceae > Nocardiopsis > Nocardiopsis nanhaiensis. Next base: position 60,937 of record NZ_BAAGZJ010000015.1, on the reverse strand, counting down.
GCCCGGCCGATGACGGCGCTACCACCGCCCTCCACCCCGCTCAACCGGCGCGAACGCCTCCAGGGGGCGATCCTCATGGAGTACCTCCCGGTCCGCCCCTACCCCATGGACGTGAGCACCTGGCTGGGGCACGGTCCGACCGAGATGATGCGGGAGATCACCGAGTACTACGGCCTCCGGGGCGCCTTCGCGAACTTCCTCCGCGAGGAGGACGGGGTGGTCGTCCAGATCGTCCCGCCCTCACCGCACCCGGCGCCGAATGCGGTACTCACCCCCTGGAAGCTGGTACGCAAGGCCCGTCGGTTCCGACCGGCCGACTGGGCCGGGGACCCCCGGCTCGCGGAGTTCCTCGCCGAGGCCGACGCGCTGGACGCCCTAGACCTGTCCGCCCTGACCTGGGCGGAACTGACCGCGGTCCCCGATCGGGCGCTGGCCCTGATGGATACCTGCCGTGACCTGCGGATCGACTACCTGCCCGGCAGCGGCCTCGCCCTGGCCCGAATGGCGCTGGCCGCCAGGCTCCTGGGCCGCGGGAAGCTGATCGCCGACCTGCTCGGCGGGGCCCGGACCCGGACCGAGGACTCGAACGAGGCGCTGCAGGCGCTGGCCGACCTGGTACGTGCCGAACCCCGGCTGCGAGAGCTGGTCACCGAGCACGAACCCGACGAGGTTCTGCGCGCGTTGGGAGAGGACACCGGCACCGGGTCGGCTGACTTCCGCGCCGCCCTCGACGGCTTCCTGCGCGAGTACGGGCGCCGGGAGACCACGTCCCCGCTGCTGGTCAGCGCGCCCACCCTGGTCGAGTCACCCGAGGTGGTGCTGGGCCTGGTCCGCTCCCTGCTCGGTCAGCCCGAGGCGGCTGAGCAGGAACGGGGCACCGCGTCCAGGTCCGCGGGGGCCTTGGAGCGCCTGCTCGAACACCCTCTGCTGCGCGGCCGCCGCGCACGCGCCCGGACCGAACGCTGGTTGCGGGCGGCACAGGGCGGCGTGGCCTTCCGCGAGGATTCCCACTTCTACTTCACCGCGATGCTCCCGGCGCTGCGCCGCTCCCTGCTGGAGATCGGCGAGCGGCTCCGGCGGGCGGGGGTGCTGACGGCGGGATTCGACGTCTTCCACCTGCGCATGGCGGAGGTGGCAGAGGTCGAGGACGCCGAGACGATCCCCGAGGTCCAGGCCGAGCGGCTGCGCTCCCTGGTGCGGCAGCGGGCGGCCAAGCGCGCCGAGCTGGCCGGGGTACGTCTGATCGACCCGGCCCGGGTCTACCCACGCGAGGCCGACGGCGACGCGCTGGTCACCGGCTCGCCCGCCAGCTCGGGAACGGTCACCGGGACGGTCCGGATCATCCGCGGGGCGGAGGACTTCCACCGGCTCGGGGAGGGGGACGTCCTGGTCTGCCCGTACACCAACCCGGCCTGGACCCCGCTGTTCCAGCGGGCCGCCGCGGTGGTGGTGGATTCGGGGGCGATCGCCTCACACGCGGCGATCGTGGCCCGCGAATACGGCCTCCCTGCGGTGATGGGTACCGGTACCGGCACGTCCGTGCTCACCGAAGGGGCGAGGGTCACGGTGGACGGCGGGGGCGGCCGTATCACCCCGGCTCCGTAGGATGCGGTCATGTCCGCCGAGAACACCGACCACCGCAAACGCCCCCGACGCCGAGGGGAGGCACTGGTCAACGCCATCCTCGAAGCCACCATCGAGGAGCTGCGGGAGCATGGCTACGCGGCGCTGACCATGGAGGGTGTCGCCGAGCGGGCCAAGGCGAGCAAGGCCTCCCTGTACCGGCGCTGGAACTCCCGAGCCGAACTGGTGATGGACGCCGTCTACCACCTGCTTCCCGACCCGTCCGAGATCCCGGACACCGGGAGTCTGCGGGGTGACCTGCTGGCGGTGCTCCGCCAGACCGCCGCGATGCTCGACAGCCCCGCCGGGACGGCGCTGCGCGGACTGCTCGGTGAGACCCTGCCCTACCCGGACCACGCCGAAAAGATCCGCGCCCGTTCTCGGGGGATGAGCCGGCAGATGATGGCGGAGGTCGCGCGAAGGGCCGTGGAGCGGGGCGAGATCCCGCCCGAGGCGGTGGTGGGCCCGCGGCTGGACGTCGGACAGTCGCTGCTGCGCAACCGCTTCCTGTTCCAACTGGAGCCCATCCCCGAGGGCGTGGTCGTCGAGATCGTGGACACGGTCCTGGTGCCGCTGTTCCACACCGTGCCGTACGAGCCGGGCGCGCACGGGGATCAGCAGGAGGTTCAGGGCGGGGCGGACCACAGGCCCTAAGTCAGCCGACCCGGTGCGGCGGCGCACCGGTTGAGCTGCCGGCCGGGCGCGATGGTCGGTCCGACCGAGCTCCTGACCCTGTGCGGTGGGAAAACACGTGGAGTGACGAGGCAGCGTGCTGTTACCGTCGGCGCACTCCGCTCCACCGGCCCGGGTCGCGGTTGCGGTCACGGGCCCTCCAGGCAAGGACTGCCATGGCACCACCCCCCGCCTCCGACCGCCTTCCACCATGCGAACCCCCGCCCCCGAACCGCGCCAAGGTCCCGCTGCTCGCCCGGCTCAGCGTCTATACGATGCTCAGCACCCTGTCCGACTTCGCGTTCGGCGCGGTCTTCGTCACCGTGATCATCGCGCGCGGCGCCGATCCTTGGGCCGTGGGCATGATCATCGCGGGCGGCCAGGTGATCGGGCTGCTCATGGAAGCGCCCAGCGGTGCCCTGGGCGACCGCTTCGGCCACCGCCGCCTGCTCTGGATCGGGCTCATGGTGTGGGGTGCGGGATTCGTGACCCTCGGGTTCGTCGACGGCCTCGCGCTCACCCTGGTGGGCATGTGCCTGGGCCACATCGGCGCGTCACTGAAGTCCGGCACCCTGAGCGCGATCCTGATCAACCGGATCGGGGACCACGAGCGGAACACGCGGATCTCCCAAGTCGTCCGGGTCGGCGCGGTGTCCGCCCGGGCGGGCTCGGTCCTGGGTGCGGCGTCGGTGATGGTCGCGGGGACGTGGCTGCCGGCAGATGCCCTGATCGCCGCGGGCGGCGTGCTGGTGCTGGTCCTGGCCGTCCTCGTACCGGTGTGCTTCCCCGCCACACCGGGGCAGCCGGACCGGCGCATCGGCACCATCGTCCTGGAGTCGGTGCTCCTGGTGGCCACCCGCCGGTTCGTCCCCCAGGTGGTGCTGGCGGTGTCCCTGATGGTGGCGACGATGCTCCTGGTCGTTGCGTGGCAGCCGCTGCTGCTGGCCCAGTACGGCGACGAAGACGTGCGCCGGAACGGCCTGTTCATGCTGCTGATGACCGTGTCGCTGACCGCGGGAGCGTTCTGCTCACGGTGGGTGGACCAGACCCGCCCCCAGGTGTGGGGCCCGGTGGTCTCGACGGGGATCGGGCTGCCGTTGGTGCTGATGGCGTACGAGGTGGTCCCGCTGTGGGCCGGACTGATGGCTGCGGAGTTCCTCATCGGTATGGGCGGGGTCCTGAGCGGGCAGTGGTGCCAGCAGATGTTCACCGACGCCAACCGGAACACGATGTTCTCGGCGGTGACGGTGGTGAGTCTGCTCGGCGGTGCCCTCACCACGAGTGCGTTCGGATGGTTGTGGGAGGTGTGGAGCATCCCCCTGGCCGTGTCCTCCCTGGCGGCGGTCGCCCTGGTCCTCGCGTTGGCCGCCCTCGTGCTCGCCCGCATGTTCCCGGAGTCGGCGGACTTCACCTGGGCGGCGCGGCAGAACGGGGCGACCCGGAGGTCCGCCGACGAACCCGAGGAGCAATCCCCCGACCGGCCCGGGGAGCAGCCCGTCGAGCGGGTCCAAGACCGGCCCGGGGAGAATGCGTAAGGCAGTTCGTAGCCGTCGGAGCGCCACCTGTTAGCCTTCGATCCGGTTGACGTGGGTACCGGTTGACGTGGGAGAAGTGAGTGGCTATGGAGCTGTCCGAACTCCTTGTGGAGCGCCCGATCCTCCAGGCTCCGATGGCTGGCGGTGCGTCCACACCAGCGCTGGTCTCCGCGGTGGGAGGTGCGGGCGGCCTGGGGTCGCTCGCCGCCGGGTACCGCACCGCGGACGCCTTCGCCGAGCAGATCCGCGCGGTCCGGGACCAGGGCACGAGGGCCTTCGGGGTGAACCTGTTCGTGCCCGGCCCCAGGACCGCCAGCACCGCCGCGGTGGACGCCTACCGGGCGCAGCTTGCCCCGGACGCGCGGCGCTACGGGCTGGATGTCGGACCGGCCCGCTACGACGACGACTCCTGGGACGCCAAGCTCGACGTCCTGACGGCCGCCGCCGTCCCACTCGTGAGCTTCACGTTCGGCTGCCCCTCCGGCGAGGTCCTGGAACGCCTCCGTGCGACCGGGTCGGCCACGGTCGTCACCGCCACCACCGTCGACGAGGCCCGCACCGCCGTGGCCCGGGGCGCCTCCGGCCTGTGTGTCCAAGGTCTGGAAGCGGGCGGCCACCGCGCCACCTTCGACCCCGCCCGCGGCGACGACCGTCCGCTCCTGGAGGTCCTCCCCGACGTCGTGGCCGCCGTCGATGTGCCCGTCATCGCCGCCGGCGGGATCATGACCGGTGCGGGCATCGCCGCAGCCCTGAACGCCGGGGCGGCCGCGGTCCAGCTGGGCACCGCCTTCCTCCGCTGCCCGGAGAGCGGGGCCCAACCCCTGCACAAGGCCGCACTCGCCGACCCCGCCTTCACCGAGACCTCGCTGACCCGGGCCTTCACCGGCCGTCCGGCACGCGGGCTGACCAACCGCTTCATGACCGAACACCGGGATGCCCCCTCGGCGTACCCGGAGGTCCACCACATGACCAAGCCCCTGCGCGCCGCCGCGGCCCGCGCCGCCGACCCCGAGGGCATGGCCCTGTGGGCGGGCACCGGTTTCCGCGCTTCCCGGGAGCTGCCCGCCGCCGAGCTGGTCGCCGAGCTGCGCGCCGAGGCCGTCAAGGAGGGCGCCAGCATCTGACGCGCCCGGTCACCGAGGTGGGCGCGCGTCTCTGGCGAGCGCGGGCCCGCGCACCTCCACCTCACTTGAAGCGATCCCCGGAAAGGGCAGCCCATGGACGCCGTTCGGGCGTACGCGCACAACTCCTCTTCGATGTGGCGGTACCTGCGCTCCGGCCGGGCCGAGGCACGGCGCCACGGGAACGCGGACGTCCTGCTCGGCGAGGAGGAGGTCCGGGTGAACGTGGTCGACCCGACGTACGAGCTGCTGCCGGAAGCTCTGGAAGCCCTGCGCCTCCCGGGCTCCGCGGCGTTGGAGGACCCCTACGCGCAGCTCGATCTCCCCGGTTTCGAACGCGCCGCCTGGCCGATCCTGCACCGCGACCGGTCCCTCCCGACGCCGGCCGCACAACACGAGGTGTCCCGCGTCGAGGACCCCGCTGACCTCGCGGTGGCGGAGCACACCATCGTGTTCGGCTTCCCACTCCCCCACCGCCAGCCGGACCTCCTCCTGCCCGGCGGCTTCCTGGATGTCCCAGGATTCGACGCCTGGCTGGTCCGACGCGGCGGCGACCCGGCCGCCGCCTGCCTGACCCTGGACGACGGGAACGTCGTGTGCGTGTTCTGGCTGGCCACGATCCCCGAGCACCGCTCACAGGGTGTCGGCCGCTCCGTCATGGCCGCGGTCATCGCGGCGCACCCCGAACGCGACGTCGTCCTGGTGGCCTCCTCCGAGGGGCGACCGCTCTACGACTCGATGGGCTTCACCCACGAGGGCACCGGGGCCTTCCACACACCCGCCCGGCGCACAGCCGAAAGTGTCACAGGCGAGGGCTAGAGTTCGCGAGGACCACTCCTCCCCCGGTAAGGCCCCTTATGGCCGAGACACCCACCCGGCGCCCGTCCTTGTGGCGGTTCAGCCGCGACGAGCGCACCCTGGTTCTGGGTGCGCTGCTCAACTCCATGGCGTTCTTCGCCGCCCTGCCGTTCGCCGCGCTCTACCTCGCCGACCGCACCGGACTCTCGGCGGCCATGATCGGCGCGGTTGTCGGCGGGATCCCGCTGATCGCGGCGCTCGGCGGGTTGCTCGGCGGCATGCTCGCCGACCGCTTCGGCACGGTCCGGCTGATGCGTGTGGGCCTGGTGCTGAACGTCGCCGTCTACGGTTCACTGCCGCTGGCCGACGAGCCCGTCGCGATCGTCCTCCTGCTGCTGTGCCTCGGTGTGGCGCGCACGATGGTCGAGCCGAGCATGAAGAAGCTGCTCTCGCTCGCCGACACCGGTGACGGCCGGATCTTCCGGGTCCGCTACATCACCCTGTGCCTGGGCGCGATCGTCGGCCCGGCCGTGGGCGGCGTGCTCTACCACGCGAGTACGGTGGCGTTCTTCCTGGTTCCGGCGGTCCTCTTCGCGCTCTACCTCGCCGTGATGGTGGTCCGCGGCGGTGACCTGTCGCGCCTTGAGCGCAATAACACGCACCGGGCGCCCACCCCGTGGACCCGGGCCCTGCGCGACCCCGTCCTCCTCGCCGCCATCGGGGCGGGCGGGGTGTTCTTCCTGGTGTTCTCCCAGATGGAGACGGCCATTCCGCTGTACATGAAGGATCAGTACGGGGACCGGACGGAGTACCTGTTCGCGTCACTGCTGGTGGTGAACGCGGTCCTGGCCCTGGGCGTGCAGCCCCCGGTGATCTGGCTGTCCGAGCGCCTCTCCCGGGGGCCGCTGGCAGCGCTGGGCTGCGTGTTCTTCACGGCGGCCTTCGCCTGCTTCTGGCTGAGCCCGAGCCATGTGGCGCTGTTGTACGCGGGCATCGTGTTCTGGACCCTGGGCGAGGCGATCCTGCTGCCCCTCCCGGACATCGCGGTGCACACCATCGCCACCGACGAACGCAAGGGCACCTATTTCGGCCTGTCCGAGCTCCGCTACCTGGGCTTCTTCGCGGGTCCCGTCCTCGGCGGCCACCTCCTGGAGGTCTCCGCCCCGGTCTATTTCGCCTTCATGGGCACCGTCGTCTTCCTGTGCGTCCCGCTCCTCTTGCGCGCCCGTGCGGAGCGGGCCTGCTGAGCGGTGCGGACGTTCGCTTGGGGCGGCCGGTCAGCGGGCGCTGATGCGGATGTAGCGGTTGAGGGCCAGGGGCGCGAAGACGGCGATGACGGCCGCCGAGGACAGCACCGCGTAGAGCACCGGGTTCTCCGCGGGCCAGCCGGTGGGCTGGGCCAGTCCCGCGGGGGGCGCGTTGCCGAACAGCTCCCGGGCCGCGGAGGCCACGGCCGTGACCGGGTTCCACTCGGCGAGCACGCGCAGCGGGGCGGGCATCGCCTCGATGGACACGAAGGCGCCCGACACGAAGGCGACCGGGAAGAGCCAGACCAGGCCCAGGCTCTGGGCGACTTCGACGCTGCGGGCGGTCAGGGCGATGAAGGCGCCGATCCAGGAGGTCGCGAAGGCGAAGAACAGCAGCACCGCGACGCCGAGGAACACCTCGCTCGCGCCCGTGGTGACGCGCCATCCGATGGCGAGGCCGACGAGCGCGGTGACCAGGAGGGAAAGGGAGCTGGTGGCCAGGTCCGAGATCGTCCGGCCCAGGATGACCGCGATCCTGGACATGGGCAGCGACCGGTAGCGGTCGACGATGCCCTTCTGGAGGTCGTTGGCCAGCCCGACCGCGGTGAAGGACGAGTTGAACAGCAGGGTCTGCGCGAAGATCCCACCGATCAGGAACTCCCGGTACTCCGCTCCTCCCAGGCTGCCGCCGAAGACGAACGCGAGCAGCAGCACGAACATCACCGGCTGGATCACGCCGGAGACCATGGAACCCGGGGTCCTGAGGACGTTGAGCAGGTTGCGGTGTGCGACCACACCGCTGTCGGACACCGATCTGATGAGCGCTTTCACCGCGGGCCTCCGGCCAGTGGGGCGGGATCGGCCGCCGATGCGTCCCGCTCGCCCTGTCCGGTGAGTTCCAGGAACACCTCGTCCAGGGTGGGGCGGCGCAACGCCACCTCCACGACGGGGACACCCCCGCGTTCCAGCGCGGCGAGCGCACGGGTCAGAGCCCCTTGACCCTCGGATGTGGCCACGGACAGGCGGCGGGCGCCGCAGTCCGCCTCGGGAGGACCGCTGCCGTAGTCGGCGACGATTGCGGCAGCCGGGTCGAGGTCCCCGGCGTCAGCGAGGACGAAGTCCATCCTCGACACCCCCATGTGTTCCTTGAGCGCGTCGGAACTGCCTCGGGCGATCACGGTCCCCTTGTCGATGACGACGATCGTGTCCGAGAGCTGGTCGGCCTCCTCCAGGTACTGGGTGGTCAGGAGGACGGTGGTGCCGTCTTCGACCAGGTTGGACACGATGTCCCAGGTGTCCATCCGCCCGCGCGGGTCCAGGCCTGTGGTGGGTTCGTCGAGGACGACCACCTCCGGCCGGGCCACCAGGGCCCCGGCCAGGTCCAAGCGGCGCCGCATACCGCCCGAGTAGGCGCCCGAACGCTGGCTTGCCACGTCCGAGAGCCGGAAGCGGCGCAGCAGTTCGCGGGCGCGTTCGGCGGCCTGCTTGCGGCTCATCCCGTACAGGCGGCCCACCATGCGCAGGTTCTCGAAGCCGGTGAGCTTCTCGTCCACGGCCGCGTACTGGCCGGAGAGCCCGATACTGCGGCGGACCGCTCCGGGGTCGGTCACGACGTCGTGTCCGGCGACGCGGACGCGTCCGCTGTCGGGGCGGAGCAGGGTGGTGAGCACGCGGACCGCGGTGGTCTTCCCGGCTCCGTTGGGTCCGAGAAGGCCCAGGACGTGGCCGCGCGGCACCCGGAGGTCGATCCCCCGGAGCGCCCGGTGCTTTCCGAAGGACTTGCTCAGGCCCTCGACGTCGATGACATGGTCTTCGGGGTCCACGTCACTCCCTTCGTGGTCGGTGGCCCGGTCGGCTGGTGCGGCCGACCGACCGGGCCGGAGCGGTCAGGCGGCGTCGAGCTGGCGGACCCGGTGGGGCCGCATGTCCGTCCAGTTGGCGTCGATGTAGGCGAGGCACTCCTGGCGCTCGTCCGGGCCGTGGCGCACGACCCACCCGGCCGGGACCGGCACGAAGGCGGGCCACAGGGAGTGCTGATCCTCGTCGTTGACCAGGACGAGGAAGGTGGAGTCGGTGTCGTCGAACGGGTTCTGCATGGCTGGTTCCTTCTGCTCTTTGACTGTTGTTCTGGCGAAATGCGGCCGAGATGGCCGGGGGCTCAAGTGCGGCCGGGGCCGTGTGGCTCCGGCCGGATGGTTCAGGCCCGGCTGGTGAGGGGCCGGGCCAACCGGTCGGCGACGACGGGACCGATCACCGACAGCGGCCCCGGCCTGGCCATGAGCGCGTGGGTGCAGTCCACGTCGTGGTCGTCGATCCGGCCGTCGACGAGGGGCCGCCACCGCTCCGGCAGCGAGACCCCGGGAACGCTGTCCCGGGTCGCGGTGAAGAAGAGGACGTCCCCGTCGAAGACCGGCGGCTGGCCGTGGCGCAGCAGGGACACCTGCTGGTCGAAGGCGCGGAGCATGGCGTCGACCGTCTCCTCCGAAAGCGCGCCCAAGGGGTCGTCGGCCCGTTGGAAGGCCTCCAGGGCGTCTCTGGCCGTGGGTTCTTCGGGCAGGTCAGCGCTCGCTTGGACGTAGCCCAAGGCCCGGAGCAGTGCGGTGAGGACCTCACCGTCGTCGGCGAAGTCCGTGTCGGCGTCCTGCCCGAACGGGTGCGAGTCCAGCAATGCGAGTGTCGCCACCTCGTCGCCGCTCTCCTGGAGGTGTCCGGCGAGCGCGTGTGCGATGTTGCCGCCGAAGGACCAGCCCAGCAGATGGTAGGGCCCCTCGGGCTGGATCCCGCGGATGCGTGCGGCGTAGTCCTCGGTCAGTGCCTTCAGATCCGGTGCTTGGTCCGTGACCGGGTCGCCGGGGGCGAGCCCCGGGGCCTGGAGGCCGTAGACGGGGTGGTCGGCGCCGACGTACCGGGCCAGCCCCGAGTAGGACCAGGCCAGTCCCCCGGCGGGATGCACGCAGAACAGCGGTGCGCCCTCCCCGGTGGCGCGGATCGGCAGGATCCGGCCGAGCCCGCTCCGCGCGGCTCCGCCCTGGGCGCTGTCCGGACGGTCCGGGCCGTCGGCGGCCCCGATGAGCCCGGCGACCGTGGGGTTCTGGAAGAGCATGGGGACGGTGACCTCCCGGCCCAGGACGGAACTGGCCCTGCGCACGAGGCGCGCCGCCAGCAGGGAGTGACCGCCCAGTTCGAAGAACCCGTCGTGGACGCCGACCTTCGGCAGGTCCAGGACCTCCGCGAACAGCGCGCACAGCCGGGCCTCGCGGCGGGTCTCGGGTACCCCGGTCACCTGCGGTGCGTGGTCCGCGGGGTCGGGCAGGGCAGCGTGGTCCACCTTCCCGTTCACGGTCAGCGGCACGGACTCCAGGCGGACGAAGACCGCGGGGACCATGTAGTCGGGAAGTTGGGCGCCGAGGTGTCGGCGCAGTTCCGCGTCGGTGGGGCCGGGCCGCTCGCGCGGCACCGGGTAGGCCACGAGCCTGGCGTCCCCGCTCGCCGTACGACGCACCAGGACCGCGGCATCAGCGACGTCGGGATGGTCGACCAGGTGCGCCTTGACCTCCCCGGGTTCGATGCGGAAACCGCGGAGTTTGACCTGGTCGTCGGCGCGGCCGACGAAGTCCAGGGTGCCGTCGGAGCGCCACCGCACCAGGTCGCCGGTGCGGTACATGCGCCCGCCGGAGGCGGTGAAGGGGTCGGCGACGAACCGCTCGCCCGTCATTCCGGGTCGGCTGCGGTAGCCGCGCGCCAGCCCGGCCCCGGCGATGTAGAGCTCGCCGAGGGCACCCACGGGCGCGGGCTGGAGCCCGTTGTCCAGGACGTAGACCCGGATGTTGCCGACCGGTCGGCCGATGGTGGGTCCCGCCTCGCCGCCGATCCCGGCGACGACGGCGTCCACCGTGGTCTCGGTGGGCCCGTAGAAGTTGTAGGCGCGCACGCCGGGGCGCCGGCTCAGCGTCTCCCAGAGGTCGGTGTCCACCGCCTCGCCGCCCAGCGCCACGACGGAGAGCGCGTCCGCGTGGTCGAGCACCCCCTCGGCGATGAGTCTGCGGGCGTGGCTGGGCGTGGTTTCGATGGAGTCCACCCCGTTGCGGCGGAGGTAGTCGGCGAGCCCGGAGGGGTTCCGGCGCACGCCGTCCCCGACCATGTGGAGTTCGTGGCCGCCGACCAGCCAGAGGACCGGGTCCCAGGAGGCGTCGAATGCCACGCCCGCGGTGTGCGCGACGCGGAGCCTGCGGCCCAGTTCCTCGCTCACCGGGGCGAAGAGCTCCTCCCTGTGGCTCAGGAACAGGTTGACCAGGGATCCGTGCTCGACCTCGACGCCCTTGGGTCGGCCGGTGGAACCGGAGGTGTAGATGACGTACACCACGTCGGAGGCGGAGAGCGGACGGACCCGCTCGCGGTCGGTCGGGGCGCCCGCGGTGGCGCAGTGGCAGTCGCCGTGCTTGTCCGTGAGGGTGTCCACCCCAAGGACCTCGGTCCCGCCCGCGGTCCGGTGCGTGAGTGCGGGCCGGTGCGCGAGTGCTGCGTCGGTGAGCACGAGCCGCGGTTCGGCGTCCTCGACCATGGCGGCCAGCCGCTCGTCGGGATGGTCCGCGTCCAAGGGGAGGTAGGCGGCCCCGCTCTTGAGGACGGCGAGGAGGCTCACCACGGTCTCGACCGACCTGGGGAGCAGGACGGCGACCACGTCGCCGGGTCCGTTCCCGAGTTTGACCAGCGAGCGGGAGAGGCAATTGGCCCGCCGTTCGAGAGCGGCGAAGCTGAGCCGCTCCCCTCCGCACACCAGGGCGGTGGCGTCGGGGGTACGCCGGACCTGGTCCTCGAACAGTTCCACGACGGTCTCGGCCGGGAGCTCCCGGCTGCGGCCCCGGCCGTCGGAGAGCAGGCCCGCCCGCTCGTCGCCGGAGAGGATGTCCAGCCGTCCCAGCGGGGTCCCGGGGGCCCGGGTGGCCGCATCCAGCAGCCGCACGTACCGCTCGACGAGGAGCCGTGCCGTGGCCGGGTCGAACATCGCGCTGTTGTACTCCAGCGTGCCCGCGACTCCCCCGACGCCGCCGAGGGAGCAGGTCTGCTCGGCGAGGTCGAAGGAGAGGTCGAACTTGGCTCCCGGCGCGGTGGCGCCCGGTTCGGGCCGCACGTCCAGCCCCGGCAGCTCCAAGGTGGGGGTCTCGTTGTTCTGGAGGGTGAGGACGGTCTGGAACAGGGGGTGCCGCCCGAGCGCACGGGACGGGTTCAGCCGTTCCACGATCTGCTCGAAGGGCACTTCCTGGTCGTCGAAGGCGTCCAGGTCCCCGTCGCGCACCCGGGCCAGGAGTTCGGTGAAGGACGGGTTGCCGGAGGTGTCGGTGCGCAGTGGGAGCGTGTTGACGAAGAACCCGACCAGCTCGTCCAGTGCGGGGTCGGTGCGCCCGGCGACCGGGGTGCCGATGACGATGTCCTCGCCCGCTCCCAGGCGGGTGTGCAGGGCGGCGAGACCAGCTTGGAGCACCATGAACAGGCTCGTGGAAGTGGACCGTGCCACGCGCAGCAGCCGTTCGTGCAGGTCCGCGCCGAGGTCGACCGGCGCGCTGGCGGACGGCTGGGAGGTGGTGCGCGGCCGGGGGCGGTCAGAAGGGAGCCTGAGCTCGTCGGGGGCGCCGGACAGGCGGCGGGCCCACGCGTCGAGGCTGCGCCGGAGCGGGCTTCCCGGGTCGCTGTCGTCGCCCAGCACCTCGCGCTGCCACAGCGCGTAGTCGGCGTACTGGACCGGGAGGTCCCGGCCGAGCGGGGCGGTGCCGTGCACGCGGGCGGTGTAGGCGGTGGAGAGGTCGCGTGCCAGCGGCGCGGTCGACCAGCCGTCGCCCGCGATGTGGTGCAGGACCAGCAGCAGCACGTGGTCGGGGCCCGCCTTGAACAGGTGCCCGCGCAGGGGTGTCTCGACCGCCAGGTCGAATCCCCTCGCGGCTTCGCGGGCCAGGGCCCGGTGTAGTTCCTCTTCGGAGGCGACCTCGGTGAAGCCGGTCTCCGGGGCCGAGGACTCCGGCGGGAGCACGCGCTGGTAGGGCTCGCCGTCGGCGTCGGGGAAGACGGTGCGCAGGCTCTCGTGGCGTGCCGTCACGTCACCGAGGGCCCCGCGGAGGGCCTCCGTGTCCGGTGCTCCGGTGATCCGCACCGCCATGGGCAGGTTGTAGTCGGCCGCCGTGGTGTCCATGCGGTTGAGGAACCAGAGCCTGCGCTGCGCGAAGGACAGCGGAGTCCGCTCGGGCCGGGAGACCGGCTGAAGCGGCGGACGGGAGTGGCGTCCGGTACCGAGCGCGGCGGCCAGACCGGAGACGGTCGGCGCCTCGAACAGGGTGCGGACCGCGGCCTCGGCGCCCACCGCGTGCCGGATGCGGGCGACCAGGCGCACCGCGAGGAGCGAGTGTCCGCCGAGCTCGAAGAAGTCGTCGTCGATCCCCACCTCCGGCACGTCCAGGACCTTGGCGAAGAGCTCGCACAGCACGGCCTCGTTCCGGTCGCGCGGACCCCGGCCGCCGCCGGCGACGGCCTCCGGTTCGGGCAGCGCCGACCGGTCGAGCTTGCCGTTGGGGGTCAGCGGGAGTTCGGGCAGCACCATGACCACGCCGGGCAGCATGGCCGCGGGGAGCCTGCGGGCGGCGTGGTCGCGTACCCCGCGGGTGTCCGGAGCCGCGCGGGACCGGGCGGTGACGTAGGCGGCCAGCCGCGCGTCACCGTCCTTGGTGCGGGTGAGCGCGACCCCGGCCTGGGCGACGTCGGGGTGTTCGGCCACCACGGCCTCCACCTCTCCGAGCTCGATCCGGTGGCCCCGGATCTTGACCTGGCCGTCGGCGCGGCCGACGTAGCGCAGCACCCCGTCCGGACGCCGGGTGACCAGGTCGCCGGTGCGGTACATGCGGGATCCGTCGGCGGCGAACGGGTCGGCGACGAAGCGGTCGGCGGTCAGGCCCGGGCGGCCGAGATAGCCGCGGGCGATCCCGGCGCCGGTCAGGTAGAGCTCGCCGACCACCCCGGCGGGGACCGGGCGCAGCAGGGTGTCCAGCACGCGCGCGCCGGTGTTGGCGATCGGTCTGCCGATGGCCGGTTCGTCCTCCTCGTCGGAGCGGGCGGTGACGCTGTCGACCGTGCACTCGGTGGGCCCGTAGAGGTTGTGGGCCACCAGCCCCGGTGTCTCGCCCAGTTCCCGCCACAGCCGGGGGTCGACGGGTTCGCCGCCCAGGGCAATCACGCTCGGGCCGGAGCCGGAGCCGGACCCGCCGTCGGCGCCGCCGCCGACCAGGCCCAGCGCGAGGAGCTGGCGGGCGTAGGACGGGGTGGTCTCGACCGCGTCGATCCCGCGGTCGCGCAGGTGCGCGACCAGGCGTTCGGCGTCCCCTCGGAGCGGGTCCTGCACGACGTGCAGTTCGTGGCCGTCCGCCATCCAGAGAAACGGGTCCCACGCGGCGTCGAAGGAGACCCCGGCGGTGTGCGCGACCCGCAGGTGCCGACCGGCGGCGGCGCGGGCCGGTTCGAACACGCGCTCCTGGTGGGAGCGGAACAGGTTGGCCAGCGAGCGGTGCTCGACGACCACGCCCTTGGGGCGGCCGGTGGAACCGGAGGTGTAGACGACGTAGGCCGCGTCGTGGGGGCCGGGGCCGGGTGGGGCAGCGTTCATCGACGTGTCCGGCGGCAGGGCGTCCAGGTGCAGCACCGTGCTGTCGGCGGGCGGGCGTGTCCGGTCGCCCGTGGTGGTGAGGACGTGCGCGGGCGCGGCGTCGGCCAGCATGTGGTCGATCCGCTCCCTCGGGTACGAGGTGTCGACCGGCATGTAGGCCGCCCCGCTGCGGAGCACGCCCAGCAGGGCGACCGCGAGGTCGGCCGAGCGGGGCAGCATCGTCGCCACGACCGTCCCGGGGCCCGCACCGCGGTCGGCGAGCAGGCAGGCCAGGCTCTCGGCACGGGCGTCGAGTTCGGCGTAGGTGAGGGTGTCGTCGCCGGCGACCACGGCGGTGCGGTCCGGGGTGCACAGGACCTGGGCGGTGAACGCGTCCAGGATCGTCTCGGGCTCGTGTGGGCGGGTCGGTCCGACCGCACCCGCGGCCAGCGCGTCCCGCTCGCCGGGCAGGAGGAGTTCGGCCTCCGCCACGCCGGTGTCCGGCGTCGCGGCCAGCGCCGACAGCAGGTGGGTGAAGCGCGCGGCGATCGACGCGGCGGTGTCGCCGTCGAACAGGTCCGCGTCGTACTCCAAGCCGCCCAGGAGCCCGGCGGGGGAGCCGTCGGTGCCTTGGTGCTCGGTGAGGTTCAGGGTGAGGTCGAACTTGGCCTGGTCGGTGCCGACCCCCTCCTGCACGCTGGTCTCCAGCCCGTCCAGCGACGGCTGCGCGGCCGGGATGTTCTGGAGGGCGAGCATGACCTGGAAGAGCGGGTGGCGCGAGCTGCGGCGCGGCGGCCGCAGCTCCTCCACGACTCGGTCGAAGGGCGCGTCCTGGTGGGAGAACGCGGCGAGGCTGGCATCCCTTGAGCGGGTGACCAGGTCGTCGAAGGTCGGGTTTCCGGACGCGTCGGTGCGGATGACGACGGTGTTGACGAAGAAGCCGACCAGCGCGTCGAGCTCGACCTCCGACCGGCCCGCCGTGGGTGTGCCGACGGTCAGGTCGGGTCCCGCGCCGAGGCGGGACAGCAGGGCGGCCAGCCCGGCGTTGAGCACCATGAACATGCTCGCGCCGTGCCGGTCGCCCAGCTCGTTCAGGCGCTCGTGCAGTTCCGGGGACAGGGCCAGCGGTACCGAGCCGCCGCGGCCACTGGACCGCTCGGGGCGGGGGCGGTCCACCGGGAGGAGCACTTCCTCAGGGGCACCGCGCAAGGCGTCGCGCCAGAAGCCCAGCTGCCGCGACATCTCGCTGTCGGGGTCGGCGGCGGAGCCGAGCACCTCGTTCTGCCAGAGGGTGTAGTCGGCGTACTGGACCGGCAGGGGCGCCCATTCAGGTGCCCGGCCCTCGGAGCGGGCCGCGTAGGCGGCGGCCAGGTCCTGGGCGAGCGGGCCCAGTGACCAGCCGTCTCCGGCGATGTGGTGCAGGACGAGCAGGAGGACGTGGTCGTTGTCGCCGACCCGCAGGAGCCGGACCCGGAACGGTGTCTCGGCGGTGACGTCCAGCCCGCGCCCGGCCTCCGCCGCGAGGACACGCTCCAGGTCCTGCTCCGGACAGGTGACCGAGGCGTAGTCGAGGTCGGCTGCGCGCGAGGCCAGCACTCGCTGCTCAGGCTCCTCCCCATGGCTGGGGAAGACGGTGCGCAGGGTCTCGTGGCGCTCGACGACGTCGTCCAGGGCGCGGCGCAGGGCACCGGTGTCGAGCTCGCCGCGCAACCGCAGCGCCGCCGGAATGTTGTAGGCGCCCGAGCCCGGTGCGAACCGGTTGAGGAACCACAGCCTGCGCTGGGCGTGTGACAGGGGAATGCGGTCGGGGCGTTCGCGTACCTCCAGGCGGGGACCCGTTTCGGCCGTCTCCGGCAGGGACCGGGCCAAGGCGGCGGCGGTCGGGTTCTCGAAGAGTTCGCGGATGGCGGGGGCCGCGCCGAACTCGGAGCGGATGCGGCCGATCAGCCGGGTGGCCAGCAGTGAGTGGCCGCCCAAGGCGAAGAAGTCGTCGTCCACGCCGACGGTGTCCACACCGACGGCCTCGGCGATGAGCGCGCAGAGCAGCCGTTCGCGCTCCGTGCGCGGCGGGCGGGACCGGGAGTCCTTGGTGGTGGGCGCGGGCAGGGCGTCGCGGTCCAGCTTGCCGCTGGGGGTCAGCGGGATCTCGGGAACCGCCACGACCTGCGCGGGGACCATGAATCCCGGTAGCCGGTCGGCCGCGTGCGCGCGGACCTGCTCTGTGCCGGATGGGCTCACCTCGGTGTCGGAGGTGTCCGCCGCGACCACGTAGGCCACGAGGCGCGTGTCGGTGCCGTCGCCGACCGGGACCACCGCTGCCCGGCGCACGCCGGGCGCGGCCCGGACGACCGCCTCCACCTCGCCCGGTTCGACCCGCACGCCCCGCACCTTGACCTGGTCGTCGGCCCGGCCCAGGAAGCGGAGGGTGTGGCCAGGCCCCGGGGACACCAGGTCGCCGGTGCGGTACATTCGGCCGCCGTCGGCGGCGAAGGGATCGGACACGAACCGCTCGGCGGTCAGGACGGGTCGGCCCCGGTAGGCGCGGGCGACGGCCTCGCCCGCCACGTAGAGCTCTCCCGTGGCCCCCTCGGGCACGGGCCTGAGCCCCGAATCCAGGACGTAGGCGCGCGAGTTGGCGACCGCGGCCCCGATCACGGGCTCGGTGCCGGGGGTGATGGGCGCGGTAAGGCTGTCCACCGTGGTCTCGGTGGGGCCGTACAGGTTGTGGGCGCTCACGTGTTCCAGGGACGCGAGTGTGTTCCACAGGTCGCGGTCCACGGCCTCGCCGCCCAGGGCGATGACCGAAGGCCCGCCGGGCCCGCCCAGCCCTTCGTCCAGGAGCGCGCGGGCGAAGGAGGGGGTGGTCTCGACGACATCCAGTCCGCGCTCGCGCAGGTGGGCGGTGAGCCGCTGCGGGTCGCGGCGGAGTCCGTCGTCGACCAGGTGCAGTTCGTGGCCGTCCACCATCCAGAGGAAGGGGTCCCAGGAGGCGTCGAAGGAGAGTCCGGCGGTGTGCGCCGCTCTGAGTCTTCTGCCGAGGCGGTCCTGAGCGGGGCCGAAGACGCGCTCGCGGTGGGAGTACAGGAGGTTGAGCAGGGACCGGTGTTCCACGGCCACGCCCTTGGGGGTGCCCGTGGAACCGGAGGTGTAGATGACGTAGGCGAGGTCGTCTGCGGTGGCGGCACGGGTCAGTTCGGCGGGGCTGGGGCGGGGCCCCTGCTCCACGCAGGCCCGGATGGCCGGGTCGTCCATGAACACGGTGCCGGTGTCGGCGGTGCCGGGCACGGTCGCGCAGTGGGCCAGGACCACGTCCGGTCGGGCGTCCCGGACCATGGCGGCCAGGCGGCCCTCGGGGTAGTCGGGGTCCAGCGGCAGGCAGGCCGCGCCGGCCTTGAGCACGGCCAGCTGGGCCACGGGGAGGTCGGTGTGCCGCCCCAGGCGGATACCGACGACGCAGCCCGGGCCTACTCCGTGCTGGGCGAGCCGGGCCGCCCAGCGGTCGGAGCGGTCGTCGAGTTCGGCGAAGGTCAGGCTTCCGTCGGGCGCGACGACGGCGGTGTTCCCGGGTGTGCGCGAGGCGGTGAGCTCGAACTCGGCGGCGACGGTGTGGTCGGGCAGCGTGCGGGTGGCGCCGCCGGCCCGCTCCAGCACCTCCCGCTCGTCCTGCGCGGACTGTACGTCGAGGACGCCCACCGGGGTGGCGGCGTCGTCGGCGATGGCCCGCATGACGTGGAACAGGCGCTGCTGGTGGTCCTCGAGATCGGTGGCGGTGTAGAGGTCGGGGTTGCCGTCGAAGTCCACGCGGATGTCGCTGGCGGCGCTGAGCCCGTGGAAGATGACGGACAGGTCCTCGATCGGCCCGACCGACAGGTTGTGCGTGGTGGCCGGCAGACCCGCGAAGACCAGTTCCCCCAGCGGCGGGATGATGTTCACCGACGGGCCGGTCACCCGGCGGCCGGTGCTGCCTGAGCCACCGCCCCGGCGCATCTCCTCGTAGCGGTACCGCTGGTGGCGCAGGACCTGCCGGGTCTCCCGCGCGACCTGCCCCATGAGTTCGGACACGGGCCGGTCCGGCCGGACCCGCACGCGCAGCGGGATGATGTTGGAGACCGCGACCGGGACCGACCTGGCGTGCGGGGTGCGGCGCGTGGTCACCGGCAGCCCCAGGACGATGTCGCGGGCACCGGTGTGGCGGTGGAGGTAGACGGCGGTGGCCGTGAGGACCGCGGCGGGCAGGCTGGTCCGCTGCTCGCGGGCGGCAGCCTGGAGCCCGGCGGCAACCGTGCGCGGCAGGTGGGCGGTGGCCCGGTTGAGGCTGGTCGGCATCCGCGTGGGCTGACCGGCCAGGCCGACCGCTTCGGGTGCGTCGGCCATCCGCTCCGCCCAGAAGCTCTCGTCCTCCGCGGCGGTCCCGTCCTCGCGGTAGGCCGCCTCCTCGTCCAGGAGCCGGCTCATCGACCCGAAGGGGTTGGGCCCGGGCTCGGTTCCGGCGACGAGGGCGTCGTGGACTTCGGTGATCCGGGCCAGGACCAGCATCGCCCCGTAGCCGTCCAGGAGCAGGTGGTGGACCCGCTGGTAGACGAAGTGGCGCTCCGGGCCGAGCTGGAAGACGACCTCGGCGAACAGGGTGTCTCCACGCACGTCGAGGGACCGGGCGAGGTCCTCGCGCATCCACCGGCGAGCCGCCTCGGCGGGGTCGTCCTCAGCGGTGAGGTCGACGACGTCGGGCCACCAGTCCTCGGGGCGGCGGACCTCCTGCCAGGGCACCCCGTCGTCCTCGCCGAAGCGCAGGTGCAGCGACTCGGTCTCCAGCACCGCCCGGCGGATCGCCGAGCACAGGGCCGGTACGTCCAGCGGACCGTTGAGCTCCAGGTACTCGGCGATGGCGTACACCGGGTTTCCCGGGTCCATCTGCTGGGCGTACCACAGCCCCTTCTGGGCGGCCGTGAGCGGCAGGCGGTGGGGGTGGCCGGTGTTCGTCATCGAAAACCTTCCGATCGCTTCGGCGCCTCCGCGCGAGCAGCGGAGGGGACGCGGGTGTGGGGCTCGTGGGAGGCCGGGTCCGCTCGCCCGGAGGCGGTGCCCCGCATCCCGAGCGATCGCCCCATTGCTGAAGGTTGACCGCTTTCACTCGCTTGGTTCACGGGTGATTCGGGGCATTGCGCCCAGAGGATGGCGTGAGGCGCGTCACATGGCGCGTCCTCGCCGCTCAGCTCGTCCCGGACTTTTCCGTGCGACCGGGGACTGTTTCCCTCCGGCCGCGCGGGGCTGCAGTGTGCCTAGTTCCTGACCTGGTAGTTGCCGATGAAGATGTTGACCAGGCCGCCGTCTCCGGCCGGACCGCCGCCCCCGACGAGACCCCCGAGCAGCTCCGGTGAGGACGCGGAGGATTCGGCGTCGGCGGCATCGGTGTCGGCGGAGGCCGCATGGGCGGGCGAGGCGGCCAGGCCCGACAGGGCCGTGGCGGCGAAGGCGGAGAACAGGAGGGCGGCGGCGCGGCTGCACGTGCGTCCCATGGCAGCGGTTTCCCTTCACGAGGTGGCTGGACGGGCCTTCCGCCGTGGGGGCGGAGCGGCCCGTCAGGCATTCGTGGCCGAAGCGTCCGGGTATTGGTCGGATTCGCCACCGATTTCCGGACGCCGCACGCCGCGCACGGAAGCCGCGTTTCCTACCGATTGGTAACAATTGGGATTGTCACCCTCGGGACTCTGGTGGGCGTGACCCGGGCCACTCTAGAGTTCCGCCTATGGGTGTAATGCGTAAGCGTGTCCTTCTTCGTGTCCTCCTGGGGTCTGTCGCCGTTGTCGCGTCACTTGCCCTCGTCGCGTCCCTTTTGGGGGTCTGGGCGGTACGGAGTTCCTTCCCGGAGACCTCCGGCGAGCTCTCCCTCTCCGAGCTGGACTCCCCCGTCTCGGTGCTGCGCGACGGCCACGGGGTCCCGCACGTCTACGCGGACAACGCCGACGACCTGTTCACGGCCCAGGGGTTCACCCACGCTCAGGACCGCTTCTGGGAGATGGACTTCCGCCGCCACGTCACCGCCGGGCGCACCGCGGAACTCTTCGGCCCCGACCAGGTGGAGACCGACGTCTACCTGCGCACCATGGGTTGGCACCGGATCGCCGAGCAGGAGTACGAGATCCTCGACGAGGACACGCAGCGCTACTTGGACGCCTACGCGGCCGGGGTGAACGCCTGGATCGACGACAACCAGGGGCTCGCCGCCAGCCTCGAGTACGGCCTCCTCGGCATCACCGCCGACGACTACACGGTCGAGCCCTGGACCCCCGTGCACAGTCTCGCCTGGCTCAAGGCCATGGCCTGGGACCTCGGCGGCAACCTCCAACAGGAGACCGAGCGCGCACTGCTCCTCGCCGAGGGGATGGAAGAGGAGCGGATCGATGAGCTCTACCCCGCCTATCCCTCCGACAAGCACGACCCCATCACCGCCACCGAAGAGCACAACGGGGCGGAGCCCGAGGCCGACCTGTCCCCGGCCCCGGACATGCCGGACGGGGCCGCCGACGCGCTCGCGGAACTCTCCGGCGTCAGCGAGGCCATCCCCGACCTCGTCGGCCCCTCCGACAGCCCCGACCTGGGCTCGAACTCCTGGGTCGTCTCCGGTGAGCACACCGAGACCGGCGCGCCCCTGCTCACCAACGACCCCCACCTCGGCGCCTCCATGCCGTCCACCTGGTACCAGATGGGCCTGCACTGCACGGAGATCACCGAAGAGTGCCCGTTCGACGTGAGCGGTTTCAGCTTCTCCGGCCTACCCGGCGTGGTCATCGGCCAGAACGAGTCCATCGCCTGGGGCTTCACCAACCTCAACCCCGACGTCATGGACCTCTACCTTGAGCAGGTCGAGGGCGACCACTACGTGGTGGACGGCGAGGAGCACCCGCTGGAGATCATCGAGGAGACGGTCGAGGTCTCCGGGGGCGAGGACGTCGACCTGACCATCCGCTCCACCCACCGCGGACCGATCCTGTCGACGGAGCAGGCGGGCCCGCCCGGCGAGAACCTGGACGCGATCGGCGCCAACGCGGCCGACGGCGAAGACGGCCCGTACGAGGTCTCCCTGCGCTGGACCGCCCTCCAACCGGGCACCGCGGCCGACGCGATCTTCAGTATGAACCGGGCCCGTGACTGGGACGGATTCCGCGAGGCCGCCAGCCAGTTCGACGTGCCGTCGCAGAACCTCGTCTACGCCGACAACGAGGGCAATATCGGGTACCAGGCACCCGGCCTGGTACCGGTCCGGGGTGAAGGCGACGGCCGCTGGCCCGCCCCGGGATGGGACTCGGACTACGACTGGGAGGACGAGTACATCCCGTTCGAGGAACTCCCCAGCGTGTACAACCCCGAATCCGGGGTCATCTCCACGGCGAACGAGTCGGTCGTCGACGAGGACTACGAACACTTCCTGACCTCGGACTGGAACTACGGCTACCGGGGCCAGCGGATCAACGACCTGCTGGACCAGGCGATCGCCGACGGGCCGGTGACCACCGAAGACATGGAGGAGATCCTCATGGACTCGCTCCACACGAGCGCCATGGAGGTCACCCCGTTCCTGCTGGACACCGAGGTCGAGGGCACGACCGCCGAGGCCCAGGAGCTGCTGCGCGAATGGGACCACCGCAACGAGCCCGACTCCGCGGGGGCGGCCTTCTACAACGCCACTTGGCGCCAGCTCCTGCCGCTGCTCTTCGACGAACTGGTCGACCTGGGTGAGCCGGGTGAGCCCGACGACCCCGACAGCGCCGGGGAATGGGGCGAGCACGCCATGGGCGGCGGCTCAAGAGCGATGCACGTGGTGTCCCAGCTGCTCGAGGACCCCGAGTCCTCCTGGTGGGAGGGCGACGAGGCCAGCGGCCGGGAGGAGGTCCTGGCCGCGGCCATGGACGCCGGGGCCGAGGAACTCACCGAACTGCTCGGCGACGACCCCGCCGACTGGCGCTGGGGCGACCTGCACACCCTCACCGCCACACACGAGTCGTTCGGCACGTCGGGGATCGGCCCCGTGGAGTGGCTGTTCAACCGCGGCCCGGTAGAGACCTCGGGCGGGTCCGACATCGTGAACGCCACGGGTTGGGACGCGTCCGAGGGCTTCGGTATCACTACGGTCCCGTCCATGCGGATGGTCGTGGACCTGTCCGACCGCGACTCCTCCACGTGGATCAACCTCACCGGCAACTCCGGCCACGCCTTCCACCCCAACTACGACGACCAGTTGGAGCTGTGGGCCGAGGGCGAGACCCTGCCCTGGGCGGTGACCGAGGAGGCCGTACGCGAGGCCAGCACGGACGAACTCACCTTGGTCCCCTAGCCGCGGGAGGGCCGCGGAACAGGACGGCTCCGGTCCCGGGCAGTGCCGGGACCGGAGCCGTTCACGGTGTTCGGGCCGAAGCCTCTCAGAGCGGGAACGAGGTGCCGGTCATCTCCTCCGACAAGTCCCAGAGGCGCCGGGCCGCGGCGGGGTCCTGGGCGGCGGGGCCCCTGCGCGCCAGGCCGGGTGCGCCGTTCAGGAACACCCCTTGGGGACCGGCGTAGGCGGCACCGGGCACGTCCTGTGTGGCGGCGTAGACCGTGGGCAGGGCCCCGGCCACGGCGCTCTGCGCGGCGACCTTGTTCAATACGGACATGAACTTGTCCTCGAGCGGCTTCCCGGTGCGGCCCTGGAGGTTGGTGGCGGCGTAGCCGGGGTGCGCGGCGGTGGCGAGCAGCGGCGATCCGGCCTCCTCCAGCAGGCGCTGGAGCTCCAGGGTGAACAGCAGGTTGGCCAGTTTGGACTGCCCGTAGGCCCGGTAGGGCGTGTAGCCGCTCTCCAGGTTGACGTCGGCGAAGTTGATGCCACGGACCGTCAGGTGCATCCCCGAAGAGACGGTGACGACTCGCCCGGTGACGTGTTCCAAGAGAAGGTTGGTGAGCGCGAAGTGGCCCAGGTGGTTGACGCCGAACTGGGTCTCGAAGCCGTCCTGGGTGCGGGACTCCGGGATCGCCATGAGGCCCGCGTTGTTGATGAGCAGGTCGAGGTCGCCCTTCCACCCGGCGGCGAACTCGCGCACGGAGGACAGGTCGGCCAGGTCCAAGCGGCGGACCTCGGTCTCCCCCTGGACCTCCCGAGCGGCCTCCTCGCCCTTGGCGGTGTCGCGAACGGCCAGGACCACCCGGGCACCGCGCCGGGCCAGGATTTTGGCGGTCTCCAGCCCCAGTCCGCTGTTGGCGCCGGTGATGACGGCGGTCTTGCCGCTCAGGTCAGGGAGGCTGACGTTTCTTTCGCTCATCTCGTCAACCTAGGCGCACCCACCGAAAGTTGTCAACGACAACAATGATGTCATCGCAAACATCGGGCTATGCTGTCCGGCATGGCTGACCGCCCTTACCACCACGGAGACCTGCGCGCCGCCCTCCTGGAAAGCGCCGAGCGCACCCTCGCCGAACGCGGCCCCGCGGCGCTCTCCCTGCGCGAGCTCGCCCGCGAAGCGGGCGTCAGCCACGCCGCGCCCGGACGCCACTTCAAGGACAAGCAGGCCCTGCTCGACGCCCTCGCACTGAACGGCTTCCAGCGCCTGCGGGCCGCGCTCGAACAGGCGGCGCGCCCAGGTGAGAGCACCGAGGTGTACCTCCTCGCCCTGGCCCGCGCCTACGTGGGCTTCGCCCTGCACAACGCCGCCCTGCTCGACCTGATGTACGCGCGCAAACACGACGCCGATATCTCCGAACAGCTCTCCGCCGCCGTCGGCGACCTGCTGGCCATCGTCCTGCACGCCATCGCCGAGGGGCAGCGCCAGGGCGAGATCACCGAGGGCGACCCCGGCAACATCGCCCTCACCGTGGCCTCGGCCCTGCACGGCTTCGGGTCCTTCAGCGCCGACAACTCCGCCGGGGACGTCGACGAGGACCTGGAGACCGTTGTCCACCACCTGATATCCGGACTCGCCCCGCGCTGATCCTCTCGGGCCGGCCCTCTGGGGAACGGCGCGAGGCCGAGCGGTCCCGCGGACCGTTTCCGGGAGTCAGGGGCTGCTGACCGAGAGGCGCACCGCGAAGCCCAGGAACAGGGCGCCCGCCAGAGATGTCGCCCCGGCCGAGAGTCCGCGCCGCTGGCCGAAGGCCGCGGCCAGCCTCGTCCCGCTGAAGATCAGCACCGAGAGGTACAGGAAGCTGACGACCTGCATCAGAATGCCCAGCACCAGGAAGGACAGCGCCGGGTAGGCGTACGCGGGGTCGACGAACTGCACGAAGAAGGAGATCAGGAAGAGGATCACCTTGGGGTTGAACAGCGACACCACGAGCGCCCGGCGGTAGGGGCGTTCCGCGGTCGCCGTTCCCGTCCGGTCGGCGGCAGCGTCGGCGGCCCGCTGCCCCTCGGCCCGCTCGTGCCGGGTCGTCCACATGGCGTACGCCGAGCGCAGCATCCCGATCGCCATCCAGACCAGGTAGGCGGCGCCCGCGAACTTCACGACCGAGAAGAGCAGCTCGTTGGTCTGGAGGAGCGAGGCGGCACCGGCCGCGGCGAGCAGCATCAGCACCGCGTCCCCGGTGAACACGCCCGCGGCGGCCTTGTAGCCGGTGCGGGTACCGCTGCGCGCCGCGACGGAGAGCACGTACAGCGAGTTGGGCCCCGGGAGGAGCACGATGAGGATGAGCCCTGCCAGGTAAGTGGGCAGGTCGGTGACGCCGAGCATGAGCGGAGTGTTTCATCCGGTCACCCGATGCCGGTATCCCTCCTCCCCGTTTGTGACCAACCAGACCCCGCTCTCCGTGAGATGTGCGCTTCGGCAGCACCCGGCTGCCCGCACTCGTGCCCAGGAGGGCGCCGGTACCGATCCGGGGGTCAGTACCAGGGCGTCCACACGAGGTTGACGTGGTAGGCCACGGACAAGAACACCGTGAGGGCCAGCGCCACCGCCGTGTACGAGACCCGGCCCCAGAGGCCCCACCAACCGCGGACCCAGGCGAGCACCGCGCACACGACCACTCCTGCGGCCGGAAGTGTCACCAGGGCCAGCGGCACCCCGAGCACGCCCGCGCCGGTGAAGACCATGATCGGCATCGCCTCGCTGGTCGCCACGGCCCCCACGGCGGCCAGGGCACCGAGGGTGAGCAGACCGGTCGCCCCGGCAAGCGGGCGCGCCCATGCCCGAGCGCCTGACCCCCGCTTCGGCGCGGGACGACCGCGCACCTTCCGGACCAGTGCGGCGACCGGCCAGCCGAGCATGCCCGCCACCACCAGTACCGACAGCCCGCCCGCGACCAGCCACGGGAACGGGGTCTCCCACCAGCCGACCTTCACGTACGGGTGGGTCGGCGCCCGGTCGCAGACGAACCCGACCACCTCGCCGTCCTCCTCGATGAAGGCCGCCAGCTCCGCACCGTCCTCGGAGCGGAACAGGCCGTCCCCCACCGGGAACCACCGCTGTTCGTCCATAGCCGTCGAGCAGGACATCCACAGTGCGCCGTCGGCCGCCCGGGCGGGCCGGTAACTGCCCAGGATCGCGGGGAGCATGGTGACCTCGGTGACGCTGACCCTCGCCGCGTGGTACCCGCCCTCGTACCTGCGCAGTTCCTCCTCGGTGAGATCCAGCGGCTCCGTCGCGTCGATGCCGGGTTCCACTCCGGCGACCTCGGTCAGGAACTCGTCCACGAGCCGCGTCCAGGCGGACTCGAACATTCCGGCGTCGGCGTCGCTGTTGACCGCAACGAAGATTCCCAGGTCCAGCTCGGGCACGAGGGCGTAGTCGGTGTTGGCACCCAGGAAGCTGCCGAAGTGCCCGACCACACGGGGTTCGCTGGTGTACCGCTCGTAGGTCCCATAGCCCACGGCGGCGGCCTCCGGGTGCGGCTCGGCGTGCCGGTCGAGCATCACTCCCCCGCCCAGGGGACCGTCGTCCATGAGCGCGCTCATGAACCGGGACATATCGGCGGCGGTGGTGAACGCGTATCCGGCCGGGTACTCGTTGGCTCCCACCCCGGGAGCCGGCGTCAGCTCACCGTCCGGTGCCAGCACATGGTTGACTGCGGGTTCCAGACCCTCCGGAAGTCCGCCATCCCCCCGTTGGAAGGAGGTGTCGGCCATCCCCAGCGGCTCGAACACGCTCTGTTCCGCGTACTCCTCGAACGGCATCCCGGAGACCTCCGCCACCAGATGCCCGATCAGGCTGTAGCCGAAGTTGGAGTAGGCGGTGAAGCGGCCCGGCGGGTACACGCGCTCGGGCTGGTGGCGGGCAACGTACTCGTCCAGCGCGAGGGCGTCGGCCGGGTCCTCGGTGGCCGAACCTTCACTGTGCTCCTCGAACCCCGCGGTGTGGGTGAGCAGGTGGTGCAGGGTGACCGGCTTCCGGGGGAAAGCGTCCCGGACCCGCGTTTCCTCCGGCAGGTAGGCGTTGACGTCCTCGTGGAGGTCGATCCGGCCCTCCCCGACCAGTTCCAACGCGGCCGCGGCCGTGAAGGACTTGCCCACCGACCCGGTCAGGACGGCGGTGTCCTCCGGGTCCATCTCCGCACCGGACTCCGGGTCGGCGTACCCGTAACCCTCGGTATGGACCGTCTCCCCGTCAGAGACCACGGAGGCCACGGCGCCGGGGACCCCCTGCTCGCCGAGGAGCTCGGGCAGCCGTGCGTCGACGAACTCCACCGCCTCGGCGGTGGTGAACTCCGCCTGAGCGGGCCCGGAAGCCTGCGCGGGCAGCGCCCCCACCAGACCGGCCGCACCGGTCAGGAGAACGACGGCGGCCACGGCCGGGCACCACTCGCGCATGACCAACCTCCAGGCCCTCGATCAACGACACTTCGACGTTAGATGCGGGGGCTCCCCGTGTCTGCCCTGGTAACCGGTGTCCCGGACGTCGTACCAGCACCACCCGGCAGCGGATGCGCGGGCTCGGTCCACGGTGGGCACGAGCGTGCCGTCGGTGCGGTTGGTCTCGCCGTGTTCGTGCGCCTTGGCCGCCTGCCGGTCGCCCGGGTACGGGCGCGCCCCACCACGTCCCCGTCCGGCCCGGCGTTACGGACCCGGTGCCAGCTCGGCCCCGGCCAGGCGCTCTATGGTCAGCTGGGTCTGTGCGGCCATGTCTACGCCCTCCGGGTCGAGCAGCCACTGGACCTGGAGGCCGTCCATCACCGCGATGATCGATATCGCCACGGCACGAGCGTCCATGTCCCCGGCGACCTCTCCGGCCTTCTTCGCCTCTGCCAATGCCTCGGTGAGGATGCCCCGAAGCCCGTCGTAGCGGTCGCGGAAGTAGCCCTGGGCGGGGTGGTCGTCGGTGACGCTCTCGGCGGAGAGCACTGCGTAGAGCTGGACGATGCCCTCGCGTGCGGTGTTGCGCCGGATCGTGTCGACGAGGTGGCGGAGGAAGTCGAGGCCGCGGGGGCGCTCGTCGCCCAGGTCCTCGATCGCGGAAGCGTCGCGCAGGTCGAGGACCCCGGTGAGCAGGGCTTCCTTGGAGGGGAAGTGGTGGAGCACCCCTGCCTGGGTGAGCCCGGCCCGCTCGGAGATCTCGGCGAGGGACGCCTTGTTGTAGCCCTTGGTCGCGAAGGCGTCCGTGGCGATCCGGAGGATGTCCGCGCGCCGCTCGGCACGGTCCCCGCGCGGTGTCCGTCGTCGGGTTCCGCCGTTGCTTGCTCGCTTGGATCTCACATGGGCGAGTCTACGGCCCTGCTCGTCCGATGATCCCCGGAACCCCTGTGAACAGGGGAGTTCCGCCTACCTACCGACTACTTGGTAAATAGTTCGAAAAGGTACCTACCGAACACTCGTTAAGTGTGTTGTCATGCAGGCGACACGGACCCGTGACACGGGCCCCTCGCGACGAAGGGAGGACGCACGCCCGAACCCCCGAGACGACCCGCTCAGCAGTAACGGGAGAAACCATGTATCACTCCACCCCCAGAACCCCCGAACCCGGCCACCGGAGCCCCCGCCGCGGACGCGTCCCCGCCGTCCTGGCCACGACCTGTGCCCTCGCCCTTGGCGCCACCGCTGTCGGCGCGGCCACCTCGGCCTCCGACCGGACCGACGCCACTGCGATCGCGGCCTCCGCCGAACAGTCCGCCGCGCAGGACTCGGCGAGTGTCTGGATGACCTCGCCGGACCGTTCCCACACCCTCACCCAGCAGGACGACGTGTCGTTCACGTCCTCACCCGAGGACATCGACATCGCGGTCGACGACGACCAGCGGGAGCAGACCTTCACCGGGGCCGGCGCCTCGGTCACCGAGGCCTCCGCGCAGCTCATCTCCGAACTGCCCGAGGGCGAACGCGACGAGCTGATGGCCACGCTGTTCTCCCCGGAGGACGGGATCGGGCTGAGCTACCTGCGCCAGCCGCTGGGCAGTACCGACTTCAACGCCGGTGACTTCTACACCTACGAGGACACCCCCGGAGAGTTCAGCATCGACCGGGACCGGCAGGAGATCATCCCGGTCGTGCAGCAGGCCCTGGAGCACAACCCGGACATCCGCTTCATGGGTAGCCCGTGGTCTCCACCGGCCTGGATGAAGACCGGCGGCTCCCTCAACGGCGGCGGGCTCGACCCCGACCACTACGAGGACTACGCCGACTACCTGGTCAACGCGATTGAGGCGTACGCGGACGAGGGCATCGACCTCGCCGACCTCACCATGCAGAACGAACCGCTGCTGGACACCGACTACCCGTCCACCTACGTCCCCGCCGACGAGCAGGCCGCCTTCTTCCACGTCCTGGACGAGGCCCTCACCGAGGCCGGGCTGGACACCGATCTGTACGCCTACGACCACAACTGGGACGAGCCCGAGTACCCGTTGGAGGTGTTCGAAGGCACCGAGGGCATCGACCGAGTCCAGGGCGCCGCCTTCCACTGCTACGCGGGCGACCCCTCGGCGCAGAGCGAGGTCGTGGACGTGGGCAAGCGCGTGTACTTCACCGAGTGCTCGGGCAGCGGTGACGGACCCGACGACGAGGTCTTCTCCGACACCCTGTGGTGGCAGTCCGAGCACCTGGTGGTGGGCAACATGCGCAACGGCGGCGAGACCACCGTGACCTGGAACCTCGCGCTGGACGCCGACGGCGGCCCGCACCAGGGCAACTGCGAAGACCGTTGTACCGGGGTCGTGGAGATCGACGGCTCCGACATCACCTACAACGGCGAGTACTACGTACTCGGCCACCTGGCCGGGTTCGTCGAGCCCGGCGCCACCAGGATCGGTTCCACCAGCGAAGGCAGCGGCGGGGTCCAAAACGTGGTGTTCGAGAACCCGGACGGCGGGAAGACCGCGTTCGTGGTCAACGCGGACACCGAGGAGGACCACACCTTCTCCGTCACAGAGGACGGGGCCTCGCTGTCGTACACCCTGCCCGCCGGTTCGGTGGCCACCTTCACCTGGTGACCCGGCCCGTGAGTACGGCCTAGCGGATTTTCGAGCAGTGCAGGGAGCTGGCGGGCCTCCGAGAGGGCGCCCGCCAGCACTGTGCCCGCCCACAGGGCGCCCGCCCCGGTCGGGCGGTCAGCCCACGCACTCACAGTGCGGAACGGCCACGTTGAGCGCGGTCGCCAGCACCGTCAGCGCCAGGGGCAGGACCACGACCAGGGCCGCGGCCGTATTGACGACGAGCCCGGCGGAGGGTTCGGGTGCCCGGACCTGGCGGCGGACCCGGCGCACCGGGCAGGCCCCCGACGCGGACAGCGCCGGTTCGGGCCCGCGCACCCCCGAAGCCGCCATGATCCCGAGGGCGTGAGCGAGCGCGTGCGGACCGACCTCGCGCGCGGCCCGGTCGTCGGCGGCCCACTCCACCAGCTCGGGAACCTCCCGCGCCGCCGTACGGAGCAGCGGAACACCGGGGAAGGCGTTGTCGAGCAGCCGCGTCCAAGTGACCAGGAAGTGGTGGCGCCCGTCCAGGTGTGCGCGTTCGTGGGCGAGGACCGCGCGCAGCTCGGAAGCGTTCAGCTGGTCGAGTGCACCCCTGGTGACGACGATGCCCAGGCCCCGGCCGGGCAGGCAGTAGGCGGCGGGTTCGGGGGTGTCCACCAGCCAGACCCGGTCCAGGTGCAGGGTACGGCGGCGGCCGCTCGCGCTCAGTTCTCGTCCGTGTTCCCGGGTCCAGGCGACTCGGGCGCCGCGGCGCCGGACCGCGGTCCAGGAGAGCCGCGCCAGCCCCGCCCCGCCTAGGATCCCGGCGATCACGAGTCCGCTCTCGGCCCCGTTGGCGTGTACCGCCTGGAGGAGGTCGGCGCAGGCGGCGACGAACGCCTTGACCCCGGGGCCCATCACTTGGGTCACCAGGGTGGCGAGAAGGACCGCGCAGGCCAGCAGCCACGTGACGGTGGTGAGCGTCCACAGCGCGAGCATCGCCCCGGCCGAGGGGCCCAGGCGCCTGTGGAAGGCACGCAGTGCCCAAGGGCCGGCTGCGCTCCACAGCAGTACGGCGGCCAGAGCCGCGACGGACCAGGTCATATGTCCTCTTGCCGGGGGATGTCGGCGAGCAGGTCGCGGAGGACGTCGAGGTCCCCCGGATCCATCCGGTCGACGAAGCGCAGCAGGGCCGCTTGGGGGTTGCCGCTGTCGTCCAGGGCACCGTGCATGCGGTCGGCCGCGTGCGAGGCGCGGTCGCGCAGCGCCCGGTAGAACCAGAGGCGGCCGGTTCGCTCGCGGTCGACCCAGTCCTTGCGGCGCAGGTTCTCCAGGACCGTGGAGATGGTGGTGTAGGCCGGTTCCCGGCCCGGTAGCGCGTCGACCACCTCGCGCACGCTCATCGGTTTCCCGGCGGCCCACAGGACCCCCATCACCGCGGACTCCAGTGACCCGAGCCCGGGAACCGTGTTACTCATGGACCGCCGTTCCTCCTGCGCTTCTCCGTCCAGACTAGGCGGGTGACCGTTCCCCATGGGTCCGGTCCCCGCATGGCCGCCTTCCGCATGGCCGCTGCATGCGCTCCCCCTCATGTTCCGTCCCCTCCGCCGACCGGGAGGGCGGCGAGGACGTCGTCGCCGTCTTCGCCGGGGACCGGCAGGATCGCGGGGCCGTCGGGGAGCGCGGTCACCGGAACCGCGTCCGGCCCGCCCTCTTGGGCGCTGCCGGTGTCGGCGTCGACCACCCGGCGCCCCTCCCCGTCCGTGGTGTAGAGCATGCCGCCGACGAGCCCGCTGAGGCGTTCGTCCGCCCCGGCCGGGATCTCCCAGGCCGGTGGGATGTCCGGTGCGGCCAGCCCGAACAGCCGGGCCCCGTCGCCTCCGGCCGGGACCCCGAGGACGGCCGTGCGGCCCTCGCCGTCCCCCAGGTACCGGGGCTCGCTTTCGGGGTCGAGTTCCAGAAGGCTCTGACCGGTGCGCAGGTCGTGCACGGTGTACAGGAGTGTGCCGTCGGACTCGTCCGTGTCCGGCGTCCACTCCAGAACCACCGCGGCGCCGGAGTCGCTGGCCGGGCGCGGCCCGTAGCCGACCCGGACCGGCTCCTCCCCGATCCCGTCCGGGACCTCCAGGTCCTCGTGGGTCCACAGGTCACGGCCCTCGGGGCCGACCGCACGCAGTTCGCCGTCCCGGTGCACGAGCAGGGCGCCGTGGTGCTCGTGCAGGACGGCGTCCCCGTCCTCCTCGTCCGCGACCACGTTCCCGGAGGCCGCGTCCAGCGCGACCTTCGGGCCGGTCTCGTCGCTCATGACGCTGCCGGGCAGCGCGGCGAACACCAGGCCGGGGCCGACCAGGGTTCCGGGTACCTCCGTCGGCCCCCAGACGGCCTGCCCGGTGTCGGGGTCGTGGGCGGCGGCGGTGGTCCTGGCAGCGAGGAGGCCGCCGTCGGGGTCGGGTTCGCGGTCCAGCAGCACCACGAGCTCTTCGCCCCCGTCCCCGCGCGTGACCGTGAACCCGGTGCAGCTGGGATCACGTTCGGTGGACCACCGGGTGACACCCTCGCGGTCCACTCCGAGGAACCGGAGGTCTCCGCCCTCCCGTTCCTGGACGATACCCACGAAGGACGATCCCGCGGCTTCGGGTTCGGAGGAGAAGGGTGCGGTCCACAGCGCACTGCCCTCCAGCGGGTGCGGGAGGTCCCCGACGCCGGTCGGCGGTGGCGTGGCGGGGTCGTTCCTCGGCTCCGCGTCGGCCGTCCCCTCCGTTTCCAGGAATCCGCAGGCGGTCAGCAGGAGGAGGGTACCGGCCAGCACCGCGCCGCCGGCGGTCCTCGCCGGTACCCCTCTGCGGCTTACGGGCGGTGCCGCGCCGCCGCTCTTATTCGGCACGGCCCTCCGCCTTCTCGGTCCCGGCCCCGGAGCCGGACCCGCCCTCGTTCTCGCCGTCTTCGTCGTCCCGGCCCCGCCTGCGGTTGAGGAGGGTCGCGGCCACGACCAGGGTGACCGTGCCGACCAGCGCCACCAGGGCGACGGTGTCGGTGGCGCCGCTCAGCTGTGAGAGCGTCTCCTGCGCCCGGTCGGCGACGTCGACCATCCAGCCGGTGCCGGGGAGCCCGACCATCGACGCGGTGCCGTCGAAGGCCACGAACAGCACGCCGATCCCCACGAACAGCGCCCCGGTCAGCAGCGCGGTCGTGTGGGTGCGCAGCGGGCCGAGACGCACGGTCCGGCCGCGCAACCACTGGCGGCTGCCCAGGTCGTAGCGGTCCCACAGCAGAGCCAGGAAGAACATCGGCAGCACCATGCCCAGCCCGTAGACGGCCATGAGCAGCATGCCCCGGACGGGGGTTCCGGTGGCCGCGACGGTGAGCACCGCGCCGAGGATCGGCCCCGAACAGAAACCGGCGAGGCCGTAGACCGCTCCGAGGCCCAGGACGGACAGGCTGCCCCGTCCGGCGGCGAACCGGCCCTGGGCGCGGGCCAGCACGCCCCAGGTGAAGCCGAGCCCCAGGATCTGGGCGATTCCGAAGGCGATGATCAGGCCGCCCGCCGTGTTGATCAGCAGGTCGCGGTGGCCGTAGAAGAGCACGCTCACCATCGCCGATCCCGCTCCGAGCGGCACCAGGGTCAGGCAGAGTCCCGCGTAGAAGACGCCGGTGCGCAGCAGGAGCCTCCCCGTGTCGCGGAAGGCGTAGGCGAAGAACGACGGGAGGAGCAGCGCGCTACAGGGACTGAGCAGGGCCAGTAGGCCGCCGAGTACGGCCGCGACGAATCCGATGTCCACGGCCGGTCACTCCCCTGCCGCGGCGAGCGCCGTGTCCACGCTCTCCAGGAACACGTCGAGGGGCTGCGCGCCCATGATGGGGTCTCCGTTGACGATGAAGGCGGGGGTCGCGCTGACCCCGATCTGCTGCCCCTCCACGAAGTCGTGTCCGACCTCGATCCCGCTCCGCTCCGAGCGCAGGTCCTCCAGGAACTGGTCGGGGTCGAGGCCGATCTCCTCGGCCACCTCGCCGAGGTCCGCGT
This sequence comes from Nocardiopsis nanhaiensis, assembly GCF_054778635.1. NCBI lineage: Bacteria > Bacillati > Actinomycetota > Actinomycetes > Streptosporangiales > Nocardiopsidaceae > Nocardiopsis > Nocardiopsis nanhaiensis. Next base: position 26,957 of record NZ_BAAGZJ010000015.1, on the reverse strand, counting down.
CCGGGTCCGAGGAGGACTTGAGGTCGTCCTGCCGTTCGAACACCGCCTCCTGGTACTCCCAGAACGCCTCCTGCTCGCCCGCGGCGACCGCGCCCACCGAGAGCGTCTGCGAGACGTCGCCCAGGTAGGGGAACTCCCGCCACTCGATCCGCAGGTCACCGGAGTCGACGTAGCGCTCGACCAGTTCCGGCTGGGTCTCCTGCGCCCAGGTCGCGCAGTAGGGGCAGGCGAAGTCGGAGTAGGCCACCAGGACCACGGGGGCGTCCGCGTCGCCCAGGGCCATCGGGTCGTCGGCGTTGCGCCGGGCCAGGTCCTGCCCCCACTCGCGCTGTTCCTCGTCGACGTGGTCGACCACCGAGGCCGAGTCGGGTGTCTCGGCGTCCCCGTCGTCCTCCAGGTTCAGGCCCACGATCACCGCGACCACCAGGGAGACGAGGACCGCCCCGCCCAGCAGCAGCGGTGAGACGCCCTTCTTCTTCGCGGCCTTCGGCTTCGCGGCTGACTTCGGCTTCGTGCCGGCCTCGGACTTGTCGCTGGCTTCGGACTCGTCGCCGTCCTTCGACCCTTCGGCGCCCTTCGGCATGCTTCTCCCACCCCCGTTTTCTATGACGAATAGAGAATACTCTATGCTTCATAGAAACAAGCGTCGGCGTGCCAGTACGCTGATGCACGGACACGACTCGAGGACTCGAGCACTCGGGCGCCGCACATGAGGGACGGAACATGCGCGACTGGGGTACACGGCAGTGGGTCACCGCGGCGGTCGGCGCGGCCCTGACCCTACTCGTCCTGGGGCTGCCCGCGGTGCTGATTCCCAACGGGATCTTCGCCCGTGAGATCGATCCCACGTGGTGGTCGTATCCGGTGTGGGTGGCCACCGCCGTCCTGTCCGGGCTGCTGTTCGCCACCTACACCCGCCCGGTCGCCGAGGGCTCGGACGGCCCCGGAAGCAAGCGCGGGCTCGGCGGCGGCCTGCTCGCCTGGTTCGCGATCGGCTGCCCGGTCTGCAACAAGCTCGTCCTGCTGGCCCTCGGCACCAGCGGCGCTATGGCCTGGTTCGCCCCGCTCCAGCCCCTGCTCGCCGCCGCCGGACTGGTCCTGCTGGCCGTGGCCCTGCGCTCCCGGCTCCGCGCGAACGCCGCCTGCCCGGTCCCCGTCCCCACTCCCTGATCCGGACGGGTCCTGCTCCGCTCAGAGCGGGAGACCCGCCTCCACCAGTGCGATCGCGTCGTCCAACACCTCAGCGAAGTCCGCGCCGGCCGCGGAGGCAACGGGGGCTACGGGGGCATCGGGGCTGTCGTGGACCTCGGATGCGCCAGGCGCCGAACCCTCCGCGCCGCCGTCGCCGATCCCCATGGACACCGACGCCAGCACCCCGATGATGGCGCCCGCCCACGTGCGCACGGCCAGGTCCTGCCGGTCACGCCCCGTCCTGGCGGCCGCCGCCGCGCACAGTTCCTCGATCCCCACCGCGTACCGGTCCATCAGCGCCATGCGCAGTTCGGGCACGGTGAACAGCAGCTCGCGCCGGGACCGGTCCGCCTCCCGCCCCGCCTCGTCCATGCGCCCGTAGGTCTCCCGCAGCCCGGCCCGCAGAGCCTCGGTGAGCGGCGTCCCCTCGGGTTGGGCCATGAAGTGGCGGAACACCTCGGGGAAGACGTCCTCCACCAGCACCGCCTCGCCCTTGGTCGGGAAGTACCGGAAGAACGTGCTCGGCGAGACGTTGGCCGCGGCGGCGATCTGTTCGGTCGTGGTGGCCTCGTACCCCTGCTCCTGGAAGAGCCGCAGCGCCTGGCGGCTGATCTCCGCACGCGTGGCGGCCTTCTTCTGCTCTCGCAAGCCCATGGGCACATCATCGCGCAACCGGGCTCGGTTTCTCATCCCGCACCTTCGGCAGCAGCACGAGGGCCGTCACCGCCCCGGCCACCGCGACTCCGGCGGTCAACCACAGCGTCCCGGCCATGCCCTGCACGAAGGCGTCCCGCACGGACGCCAAGAGCCCCGCCGACCCCGTCTCCTCAGCCACCCGAACGCCGCCCGCCGGGGTGCGCAGCACCGCCTCCGCCCGGTCCGGAGGCAACCCGGCCACGTCGACGCCCGTGCGGTACCCGGTGGCCAGGACCCCGCCGATCAGGGCCACTCCGAAGGCCCCGCCGACCTGGCGCAGAGCCTGCATGACCGCCGATCCCACGCCCGCGCTCCCCGGCTGCAGCGCGGCCATCGCGGCGTCCATGGTGGCGGGCAGCGCCAGCCCGGCCCCGGCGCCCACCACCGCCATCCACAGTGCCATCAGGCCGTAGCCGTCCCCGGCTGCCGCCCCCGCGCCGGAACCGGCGACCGCACCCAGTCCGGCACCGGCGGCGAGCACGGCGAAGCCGACCGCGATCACCGTCCGTGCCCCGTAGCGCTCCCGGACCGGGCTGGCCAGCAGCACACCCACCAGAAGGCCGCCCACCACGGGCATCAACCGCAGCCCGGTCCCGAGCGGGCCCGACCCGAACACCGCCTGGAAGTACTGCGGGAGCGTATAGATCGCGCCCATCAGGGCGAAGGTCACCAAGGTGGCGAGCAGGACGCCGCCCACGAACCCCCTGCTCCGGAACAGTTCGGGGCGCACGATGGGGTGCAGTGCCCAGCGCACCCACAGGGCGAACCCCGCGAGGAGCAGGACGCCGAAGCCCAACGCCACCAGCGTCAGCGGGGCCGCCCAGCCACGCTCACCCGCCTCCACCAGGCCGTACGTGAAGGCGACCAGACCGCCGCTGGCCATGAGCACCCCGGGAGCGTCGAACCGCACGTCGTCCGAACCGCCGCCGCCCGGCACGAGCAGGGCGATCATCACCACCGCGATCGCCACCAGGGGCAGGTTCACCAGGAAGATCGTGCCCCACCAGAAGTGGGCGAGGAGCGCGCCGCCCACGATCGGCCCGAGCGGGATGCCCAGGGTGAGCCCCGCCGTCCAGACCGCGAGGGCCCGCGCCCTTTCCTTTCCGGGGAACAGCGCATTGACCAAGGACAGCGTCAGCGCGGGCACGAAACCCGCGGCGAGCCCGAGCACTCCCTGCCCGATGATGAGCGCTTCGGGGGTGGTCGCCAGTGAGCAGCCCACCGCCGCCGCGGCGAGGGCGAGGAGCGCTACCAGCAGCGGCTTCCGGGGGCCGAACCGGTCGCCCAAGAGCCCGGCGGGGAGCAGCGCGGCGGCCACCATCAGCATGTAGGCGTTCGGGAGCCACTGGAGTTGGGCCGTGGTGGCGTCCAGCTCCACCGCCAGCGTGGGCAGGGCGACGTTCACGATCGTGAGGTTGAGGTCGAAGACCAGGACGGCCAGCGTGAGCGCGGCCAGCGCCCACCACCGATGGGGGGTGTCAGTCATCACCGCTCCAAAATGAAAGTTACTTTCTTTTGATAGACGCTATCATTTTTTATTGAGCAGCTGTCGAGCCCCTGAACGGGTTAGCGGGGCCGCACACAGGAAAGGGGGGTGACACGTTCCACATGCGTCGGTATGAAGAGGCGGCCGGCGCGGAGAGGTAGGAAGGACATGACCGGCAACAGAGGCGTGCTCTACCAAGGGCCCGGCAAGGTCGAGGTCAGGGACATCGCGTACCCGGAGTTCGTGCTGCGCGACGGACCGGGCGTCAACCCGGCCAACGTGGGCCGCCAGGTCCCGCACGGGGTGATCCTCAAGGTCGTCGCCACCAATATCTGCGGCAGCGACCAGCACATGGTCCGCGGCCGCACCACCGCCCCCGAAGGCCTGGTCCTCGGGCACGAGATCACCGGCGAAGTGGTCGAGAAGGGCCGCGACGTCGAGTTCATCGAGGTCGGCGATCTCGTCTCAGTGCCCTTCAACATCGCCTGCGGCCGCTGTGTGAACTGCAAGGCCCGGCGGACGGAGATCTGTCTCAACGTCAACCCGGACCGTCCCGGATCGGCCTACGGCTACGTCGACATGGGCGGCTGGGTCGGCGGACAGGCGCAGTACGCGCTGGTGCCGTACGCGGACTGGAACCTGCTGAAGTTCCCCGACCGCGACCAGGCCCTTGAGAAGATGCTCGACCTCACGATGCTGTCGGACATCTTCCCGACGGGTTACCACGGCTGTGTCAGCGCGGGCGTGACCACGGGTTCAACGGTCTACATCGCGGGCGCCGGACCCGTGGGGCTCGCGGCCGCCGCCTCCGCCCAGCTTCTGGGCGCCGCCGTGGTGATCGTCGGCGACCTCCAAGAGGACCGGCTCGCCCAGGCGCGCAGGTTCGGCTGCGAGACCGTCAACATCTCCGAGGGCGAACCCGGCGACCTGATCGAGCAGCTGCTCGGCACGCCTGCCGTGGACTGTGCCGTGGACGCCGTCGGCTTCGAGGCACACGGCAGCGGTGACAAGTCGGGCGAGGAGGCCCCGGCCAGCGTCCTGAACGACGCCATGGACGTCACCAAGGCGGGCGGGTCGATCGGCATCCCGGGCCTGTACGTCACCGGTGACCCGGGTGCGGTGGACGAGGCCGCCAAGGTGGGTTCGCTGTCGATCCGGTTCGGGCTCGGCTGGTCCAAGTCGCATGCCTTCTTCACCGGCCAGTGCCCGGTGATGAAGTACCACCGCCAGCTGATGATGGCGATCCTCAACGACCGGATCGACATCGCCAAGGCGGTCAACGCCGTCGCGATTCCGCTGGAGGAGGCACCGGAGGGCTACCAGTCCTTCGACAAGGGGGCGGCGAGCAAGTACGTCCTCGACCCCAACGGCTACCTCGGCACCGGCTGAGGCGTCACTCTCCGGTGACGATCCGGCTCACGTAGAGCACCGCCCCCGCGGCGAGGGCGGCGATACCCATCGACGCCACGAGGGAGCCCAGTTCGAGGGCCACGCCCTGCAGGGCGACCCAGGACTCCAGGACGTCTCGGGTGGCGGTGCGCGAGAGCACGAACACGACTATGAAGACGACGAAAGCGATGACCGGTACGACCTTGTTCACCCGCACATCCTAGGGCGTGTTCGGTGGATGCTGCCCGTCGAGAAGGTGCTGCGCCGTAGGCGTCCGTTGAGGGTTGGTGGCGGGCGACGAACGGGGGTCAAGGGCGCGTTGGCATGGGTAGTGTGAGCCACGGAGGGCCTCCTGACTTACTTCAGGTGTTGATCTAGACAATCCACACCTATGTCGGAGGCCCTCTCTTGTTGTCAAATCAACCCCGGGCTGTACTCAACCTCTGTGGTCAGTACACCTAGGCCGTCCGTCGGGCCGGTGTCCGCGCAGGTATCCCTGGTTCGTCCCGGCCGAACCACGGGTACCCCCCGGACTGTGACCGGCCTTGGGGAGGCCGGTCGTCGAGTCAAGGGGGAGCAGATGCGAGCGACCGTCGGGGACCTACTGCACACACACGGCGTCACCAGCGCCAAGGGCGAACAGGAGGCCGAGATCATCGAGGTCCAGGGGTCGAACGACGGCCCGCCCTACCTGGTCCGCTTCGCCGACGGCGAGGAGCGGGTCATCTATCCGGGCCCCGACACGGTGATCCACCCCAGGGAGTCCCAGGACTGAGCGCGCGAAGAGCGGTGGAAGAGCGATCGCAGTCCGAACCGAGCTGCCCCGCCCCGGTGTCACGGCACACCGGGGCGGGACTTCTCCATGTCCGGGACGTTCGGCCCCAGGTCAGGTCATCGGTCCTTGTCGAGGCGCACGTTGAGGTGGGTGTGGGAGTTCAGCACCAACGTGGGCGAGCGCGGCACGGAGCCGACGACGGACAGGTCCGGCCAGCGCGCGAAGATCCGCTCCAAGGCGATGAGGGCCTCCATCCGGGCCAGCGGGGCACCGATGCAGAAGTGCGCACCGAACCCGAAGCTCGAGTGCGCCTCGCCGCGGTGCACGTCGAACTCGTCCGCGGTGGGCCCGTAGCGCTGGGGGTCGCGGCCCATCGCGATGTAGGAGACGAACACCGGGTCGCCCTTGGCGATCCGCACTCCCTCGGCACCGGGGTGGATGCTCGCGCCGTCGACGTCCTCGGTGGCGAAGCGGGTGAAGAAGTTGGCGGTGGGCGGGTCCCACCGCATGACCTCCTCTACCGCGTTCTCCCAGGGCACCTCCCCCGACGTCAGGAGCTCCAGCTGCCCGGGCCGGGTGGTGAGCGCGCGCAGGGCGTTGACCAGGAGGTGTGTGGTGGTCTCGTGTCCGGCGGCCAGCACCACGTACATGGTCACCACCAGGTCCTGCCGGGGGAGCCGGTCCTCCGGGGGCAGCGCGAGCATGGCACTGACCAGGTCGTCCCCGGGGTCCTTCTCCTTCTTGGCCACGTGGGCGTCGAGCCAGGAGTGCAGGCTCAGCTCGGCGTCGCGGCCGTCCCCGACGGTGTCGTCGAAGAGGTTGCTGTACAGCCGGCCCAGTTCGGGGTGGTCGGCCTCGTCCACCCCGAGCAGGTGGCCGATGACACCCATCGGCAGCGGCCAAGCGAACAGCGAACGGAAGTCGACGACCCCGTCGTCGGCGTCGCGCCCGGCCTGATCGAGCTCCTCCAGGAGCCGCTCCACGAGGGACGTGACCACCGGGGCCAGTTCCTCGACCCTGCGGGCCGTCAGCGCCTGCGCCAGGGGGCGGCGCAGCTTCCGGTGCTCGGGACCGTCGACGGTGGTGATCGCCTTGCCGGTCTGGGCCGCGAGGCTGAGCAGGGGCCAGTCCTCCGGGATCTCTCCGCGCTGCAGGGCCGCCCAGTGCTCGGGGTTCTTGGTGAAGCGCTCGGTGTCCTTGAGGAGGTCGCGTCCGGCCTCGTCGCCGGTCACGGCCCACATGACCACGCCGCCGGGGAGTTCCACCGGAACGAGGGGGCCGTGCTCGCGCATGCGCACGGCGTCTTCGTGGAGGTCGGTGCTGAGGGGGTCGAGGAGGTGGACGGGTTCGGACAGGCTCAGAGCCACAGGGAATCTCCGAAGGGGTCGGGGGAGATGACAGGAGGGGTGAAGCGGACCGGCAGTGATTCCAGGGCACGGATCAGTACCTGGGGCTGCCAGCGCAACTGGTCCGCGGGGACGGCCAGGTGCAGGTCGGGGAGGTGGGTGAGGAGGGTCTCGATGCCGCTGACCGTGATGGTCTCGGCCAGGGGGCGCGCGGCGTGCGGGCAGCCGTGCGGGCCGTGGGAGAACGACAGGTAGGCGCGGCTGTGGTGGCGGTCCCGGGACTGCCCGGGAGGACGGAACAGCGGGTCCTGGTGTGCGCCGGCGAGCCCGAGGAGGACCAGGTCGCCGCTGGGAATGGAGGTGCCGGACAGCTGTGTGCTCCTGCTGGTCCAGCGGCCGGCGAAGATCTGGGTAGGCGTGTCGTCCTTGAGTACCTCGCGGGCGGCGTCGTCCACCGACCGGCGCCCCCTGGTCAGCGCGTTGGTGTGCACCTGGTCGGTCAGCATCAGCCTGATGGTGTTGCCGATCCAGTTGGCGCAGGTCTGGTGCCCGGCGATGATGGTGACGAAGATGTCGGCGCTGAGCTTCTCGCGCGTCAGCCCGAGCCCGCTGTGCGCCAGGTGGGAGGCGATGCCGGGGCCGGGTTCCTTCATGGCGCGTTCGGCCAAGTCGTCGCAGATGGCACCCACGTTCGCCAGGCCCTCGTTGGGGTCGCCGCCAGCACCCAGCAGCTGCAGGAAACCGGTGACGAGGTCGTCGTTGTACTCCTCCGGCACACCCACGGCCCAGCCCAGCGCCATCACCGGAAGCCGCTGGGCGTAGGAGTGGATCAGCTCCGTTTCGCCCGCCTGCGCGAACTCCTCGATGAGCCGGCGCGACGCTTGGCGGCAGTACTCCTGGAACTCCCACTGGTCGATCCTGGCGAGCGCCGCGTTGGCCGCGGCCGCTCGGCGCCGGTGCTCCTCCCCCTCGCTGTACAGGAACGCCTCGCTGGCGAAGCCCACACCGACCAGCGGCCACATCGGCCAGTCGGGCGGCAGCAGGTCGAGCAGGTTCCACCGCCGGAAGGAGCGGGCGAACAGTTCGGGGTCGGAGGTCACCTGGAGCAGCTCGGAGTAGCCCAGCACCAGCCAAGCCGGCACGTCCCAGGCCAGGAGCACCGGGGCCACCGGCCCGTGGCGGCGGCGCAGTTCGGCGAACAGTCCGGGTGAGTCCCGCTGGAACCGCTCGTCGCCCAGGCGCAGCGCGTCGCGGTGGGTCTCCGGCAGGGAGAAGGGCAGTTCCGGACGGCTCATCGGGGCACCTCCCGGACCATCAGGTGCTGGCGGTGCAGCACCAGTTCGACGAGCGCGGTCCGCACCTGTTCGGGGTCGCGGACGTCACATCTCAGCAGCGGCGTACCGGGGTCGATGTCGAGGCTGGTACGGATCTCGTCGAGGCTCCAGCGCTCGTCCTCGTCCCCGAAGGGGTTGTGCGCCACGAGGTAGGGAAGCTCGGCCCGCTCCACCCGGTCCAGCGCGGCGAACGAGCCCTCGGCGTCGCGGGTGTCGACGAGCACGATCGCACCCACGGCCCCTTGGCAGAGCCGCTCCCACAGCGAGTGGAAGCGCTTCTGGCCCGGAGCCCCGAACAGGTAGAGGACGATCTGCTCGTCGATGCTCAGCCGCCCGAAGTCGAAGGCGACCGTGGTGGTGGACTTGTCGGGCCGGAGCTCCAGGCCTTCGTCGACGCCGGCCCCGGCCTGGGTCATCTCGGCCTCGGTGGTGAGCGGGGTGATCTCGCTGATCGAACCCACCAGCGTGGTCTTGCCCACCCCGAAACCACCGGTGACGAGGATCTTCATCGGAATCGAGGCGGAGGGCGCCAGGGGTTCATAGGGCGAGGTTGATGAGCCCAACACGCAGTTTCTCCAAGAGTTGACGGTCGTCGGCCGGTGACGCGGGTGCGGACTGGGCGGGTGCGGACTGGGGCTCGGGCCCGGACCGGTCCGTCGGCGGACCCGCGGACGCACCCGCGGAGCGCAGGCTGATGTACCCCTGGTCGACGAGGTCGGCCAGCAGGATCGTGACCGCGCCCAGCGGGATCCCCAGACGCGCGCTGAGCTCGGCCGGGGCGATCGGCCGGTCGCAGATCCGTACGATGTCGGCCTGTTCCAGGGACAGGCCCGCGGTGTCCGCGCGTTCGGTGACCACCAGCGCGAACGGGTCGAGCCGCAACGTGGTGCCGCTGCGTCCGCCGACGACCATGTACAGGCCGTCGGGCACATCGGGGTCCATCACGACGGGCCGACCCCGCCACCGTGGCGGCTCGGTGTGGAGAGCTGCTCGGGCAGCCGCTCCACCAGCCGTCCCATCTCGGTGGCCACCGCGCCCAGATCGGCCGCGGGGCCCGACAGGTCAGCGAGGACCGCCAGCGCCGAACCCGAACCGGCGCCCATCACCAGCAGGTGGTGCGGGTCCAGGTCGACGGCGACGGTCCGGACCGGGTCGGCGATCCCGAACACCGAGTTGACCTGGCCGCCGGTGGCGAGCAGGCCGCACGCGGAGGCGGCGAGACCGTCCGCCTCGTCCCGTCCCAGGCCGCTGTCGGCGGAACGGACCAGGCCGTCGGTGGACAGCAGGAGCACGTGGCGCACACCGGGCACCTCGCGCAACTTGTCCATGAGCCAGGTCAGGTTGGTCTGCATCAGGGGTCCTCACGATCTGCAGGAGGGTTCGGCGACAGCCGGGTGTGTGCGTGCCACTGGGCGATGCGGTGGCTGGTGGCGGACGGGTCCCGGGGCGGCTCGACGGTTTTCGGCGGGCCCGCGTTCTCGGGGAGGGTGGCCCCTCGGCGCCGCCTGGGCAGGTGCCTAGGCCGTTCGGTCGGCTCGGCGGGGGTTTCGGGGGCGGCCTCCGGGCCGTCGTAGGCGGCCGGGGCGGCTCCGGTGCCGGATCCGGCCGGTCCGGAGGCGGTGGCGGACGGGGCCGCCGCGGAGGAGACGGGGGATCCGGCCGGGGTAGAGGTGACGGGGGAAGTGGCGGGTGCGGCCGCGACGGGGGCGGGACCTGCTCCGGCCAGGGCCGCCTCGTCCGTGCGCAGCAGCCCGTTGCGGGGGATCCACACGGTCGCCCGCGTGCCCCCGCGCGGGGAGGGACCGACGTCGACCCGGATGCCCAGCGGGTCCGCGGCCCTGCGGACCACGAGCAGCCCCAGCTGGTTGGCGGACAGTTCGGTGATGTCCGGCGGCCGCTCCGGGTCCATGCGGCGGCGCACCTCCGCCAGCTGGTCCTCCTCCATGGCCAGCCCGCTGTCGTCGATGTGGACGCCCAGGCGCAGGGCGGTGCTCTCGAAGTGCACCACCACCGCCTCGGAGGGCGCGGAGAAGGACGTGGCGTTGTCGACCAGTTCGGCCAGGACCTGGATGATCGCGTTGACGGCGCGTCCCTCGACCACTACGGGGGCGGTCGGCGCGTGCACCTGCACGCGGGCGAACTCCGGAACACTGCCGACCGCGGCGCGGACCACCCGTTCGACACGCAGCGGCTGGGTCCAGTTGCGGCCGATCCGGTCCGCCTCCGCGACGGTGAGCAGGCGCTGGATGAGCATTTCCAGCCGGGAGAGGCCGGCCTCCACGACCATGAAGTCGTCCCGTACCCGCTCGCTCGCCCCTGTCGCGTCGAGGGACTCCCAGTACGGCTGGCTGCGTTCCCGCACCTCGGCTCGGAGCTGGGAGACCCCGGCCCGCGCCCGGTCGGCGCATCCCTTGACGACGCCGAGGAGTCTGGCGCGCTGCCGGTGCCCCTTCCAGAGCGACCGGGTCACCGACTCGGCCAGCGGACGGGTGGCGGGGTCCACCAGGCCCTGCTCCTCGAACTCCGCCATGAGGGTCGCGGGCGAAGCGCCCTCACGCACGCGGCGCGCCACCAGGGGCAAAACCTCATCGGTCACGGCCCGGGCCACCCGGTCGCGTTCGGCGAGTGCCGCACGGAGCCGACCGACCCGTTCCTGTTCCTCCTGAAGGTCGCGGCGCACCTCCTCAATGGTGCGGGCGTGGTCGGCGGCGGCCTTGTCGGCCTGTCCGCGGGCCCGGTACAGGAGGAGGGCGGCGACGGCCAGGACCGCGAGGAGCACGACGACGCTCGCGAGCAGGACCCAGGGCCAGACCGGGTCAGCGGTGGACCCCACGGGAGTGGACCCCACGGGGGCGGCGGTTTCTGTCAACAGCATGCATCAGTCGATTCAGCGAAGGGGGCGTCCAAGGGCTCGGGAACTCGTCGGCCCGGATCACCCCGGTCTCAGCACGCGTACTGCCGCCGCTCGTCGGGCGCACCCGCCCGCTCCGGGGAGTGCTGGCGTTTCGGGGGATCTTTCGCGGTGCAGCATGCGCGGTTCGTTCCGGTTGCCAGACGGTGCGCACCATGTCGGCACGGTGCTGGAGGGCGGGCTGTCAGTCGTGCGCGGCGGGGGAGGGCGCACGCGGTTGGACGGCGACCGCAGAGTCGGCAGCCCGGTGGCCGGGTGCCGCAGCAGTACATTTGGTCATTTTGCCATCACTCAGAGGCCCCCGGAAGGGGATGCGGTGCTTCCAGCGGGATCGGGATCCGTTTCCATACGGGCCTTGACGGCGTTCGCGCTGATCACACTGGTTTCGACCGCGCGGGATCCGGTGGAGGGATCATGGAAAAAATTCTCGCCCGCCCGGGTAGGACTCGGACGGGGTCCAAGCGGGAGCCGGATGCGGGAGTCACAGGCAGCGGCCGGACCCGGCCACAGGAACCGGCATCCGGTGCCCATAAGGCGGTCCCGCGCGCGGCGGGCACCGGACAGCCCGGATCGTCGGGCCGCGCCCCGTGAGTGGAGACCCGTCCCGGGTTACCGTGCCCCTATGCGCTGGTCACTCCACGCCCTGCTCTTCGGCCTGCTGACGCTCGGGGCGGTCTTCGTCCTCCTGTCGGGGGAACTGCTCGTCGGCATCGCCGGGATCATCCTGTTCGGGGTGGGCGGCGCGGCGTACCTGTACCAGTCGTTCCCCTGGGGCAGCGCCCTCCCCGCCCCCGGCGGAAACCGGGACCGGGGCCGACCGGTCCACGGGACACTGTCGGGCGCCCACCGGTACACCCCGTACACGTCGGGCCTGGTCTTCCCCGCCCGCCGCCGTTCGGTGCTCCTGCCGCTGGCGGCTTCGCTGCTCTTCGTGGCACTCGGGGTTCTGATGCTGCTGGTCGTGGGGACGTGGGAACCGGCCGACTACAGGGGCACTCGGGTCGGACCGGTCGGGCTCACGGTGGCAGGGGTCCTCTCGATCGTCTTTTTCGGCGCGTTCGCCGTGGGGGCCGCCGGAACGCTCGTGCGCCCTGGCGGGATCGCGCTGCTGCCCGAGGGCGTGTACCTGCTGAACCCGGCCGGCCGCGCCTGGGTGCGCTGGGACGACCTCCACCGTGCCTTCCTCTCCGCCCAGGGCGGCTTTGGGTCCTACGTGGGACTGCAGGCCCGTTCCCCCGATGCCATAACGCTGACCGGTCTGAACCGGTGGGCACACGGCATCAACCGCCGCCGGTACCGAATGGACGCGGGATATTCGGCCGAGCGACTGGGCGGTGACGGCCGGGAGCTGCTCGCCTGCCTCGAACACCACGTCCGCTCGCCCGAGGCCCGCCCCCGGCTCGCCGACCCGGGCTACGGCCAGGGGTAGACCGCGCTCCTTTCCGTCTCCCGGGTCTCACTGCCTGAGCAGGTAGGGCCGCACCAGGGCGCCCGCGACCTCGTCGGGGTCAGCCCACACCTGCACCGGCATCCTGTGTGTACACACCGGCGCCGGGGCCAGCTCCAGCCGCCTGGGCGCCGCCACCAGCACGGGCCTCGGTTCGGTGCGCGTGGGTGCACCGATCACCTGCGCGCTCGTCCAGGCCACCGCCGAGGCGAACACCCACCACAGCCGCGAGGCCATCGATTCCCTGGGCTTGCGGTGCCTGCCACCGCTAGAGTTCTGCATGGTCTGCCTCCTGCTCACTTCAGGGGGTTGATCAGCCCGGGCCGATGGACCCCATATCCACCGGCCCGGGTGCACTGCGTCTCTGCCGGGTGCGTGCGAAGAGAGTGCGCGCGGGTGTCCATGGCCCCTGTGCACCGAAGCTGCGCTTCCCACCGCGACTACCTGATCTCGCCACACGCCCGTGTTCTCAGCTGGCCAGCTCCAGCCCGCTCTCACCCAGATCCGGCTCCCGGTCCAGACGGATGATCGCCCGCAAGTGCAAGGGCAGACCGCGCCGCCCCTTTCGGCGCGTTACATCCAGAAGCTCATAGAGGAGTTGCCATCATGACCCACAGCCAGAACGACACTCGCCCCAACATCGCGGAGATTGCTCAGCGGCCGTTCGTGAAATCGTCTTTCTCCGGCGGCCAGGGCTCCTGCGTCGGTATCAAGAGATTCGGCACCTGGACCGTTGTCGGCAAGCACGAACTCGGCGCCGACAGCCCGACCCTGATCTTCCCCAACAGCGACTGGAACGAGTTCTGCACACGGGTCGCCCGAAATGAGCGGGCCTCGGCCGGTGAGGTGAGCGCAATCTTCACACCGGAGGGCGGCTTCACCCTCACCGAGAGCACCAACGAGCAAGCACCGACCATCGTCTACGACAAGGCCGAGTGGGATGCCTTCAAGCTCGGTGCCCAGGCAGGAGAACTCCGCGGCGCCTACCCCCAGGGCACGCTCGTCAGCTGAAGGTCAGGCTCACGGCGCGTCGGTACGCCCTCGCTCCAGTACCAGATCCGGGTGGATCTGCCCGGAGGCGAGCCGGTGGGCGGTGTCGCTGAGACCGGCGTGCTGAGCCCGCGCGAACCGGCGCAGAGCCTGGAAGGCCTGCTCCATGTCCACACCCCCCGCGTGGGCCAGGAGCCCCTTGGCCTGCTCGATGGTGACCCGGCTGTTGAGTGCGCCCTGGAGCTGTTCGGTGAGCACCTCCCGGTGGCGGATCGTGCGCTCCTGGAGGATGCCGATCGTGGCGATGTCGGCCAGCGCCCGCGCCACCCTCGCGTCCTCGGCCGACAAAGCACCGGAATGCTGGTTGAACAGGTTCAGCGAGCCGATGAGGTCGCTGCGCAACCGCAGCGGAACAGCGTGCACGGACGCGAACCCCTGTTCCCTGGCCTGGGGTGCGAAGACCGGCCAGCGGCCCGTGGCCGCAGCCAGGTCGGGGGCGGTGACCGGCTCCCCGGTCCGGAAGGCGTCCACACAGGGGCCCTCGTCGGTCTGGATCTGGAACAGCTCCAGCAGGCGGGTCTGCTCGTTGGAGGAGGCGACCAGTTGTAGGCTGCCCCGCTGGTCGGAGACCATGAGCCCCGCCGCGGCGACGTTGAGCAGCTCCACGCTGTGCGCGGCGAGCTGGTGCAACACCTCGGGGACGTCGTAGTCGTCGACCAGGGTGTCGGCCAACTGCACGAAAGCGCCCACCAGATCTGTCTCTAGCCGCTCGCCGGAAGGTAGTGGGTCGTTCATGGGCTTGCCTCTTCCCTCGCTCCGGGTTCGACGGTGCTCTTAGTCGGTGGCTGCTGTCGTGGCCCGTGTCCGTGCTGTCACGCCCGCTCCTCAAAGGTCGATGTCGAGCGGGGCGATGCGGCCGGAGACCAGGTCGTCGGCGATCTCGTCCACCATGCGGCCTACGGAGAAGGCGTGGGCCCGCAGTTTGGCCAAGGCCTGTTCTGCCGGAACACCCAGACCCGAGATCAGTATCCCGGTCGCCTGGTGCACCTGCGCCCGGTCCAGCGGCAGTGCCACGACCCACTCCCCCTGGAGTGAGTCCACGCGCAGGGCGAGCAGCGCCAGCGTGGCGATATCGACGATGCGCAGCGCCGTGGTCACCTCTTCGGCGGACAGCCATCCGGGCTCGCTTCGGTAGAGGTCCAGGGCCCCGATGGCGATCGCTCCGCGCTGCAGCGGAAAGGCGAAGACCGCCCCGACCGGGTGGGCTCTGATCTCGGTGGCGAACACCGGCCAACGTGCCCCCGAGTCAGCGGCCAGGTCGGGGACCAGGATCGGTCTGCGGGTCGCGTACGCCTCGAACGACGGACCCTCGCCCAGACTGCCCTGCAACCGCTGGATCTGATCACTTTGCTCGTCGCTGCCGTACACCGCCTCCCTGGTCCGGGCACCGCCCACCAGCGAGATCGAGACACCGTCCACCGGCAGCAGCTGTGCGCACACCTGCCCGACCAAGGCCAGCACGTGCGTTCCGCCCGTTCCCTCGCCGAGTGCCGAGGTGACGGCGGACCACAAGCCCTGGAGGGATTCCTCCGTGTTTTCGGGAGCGTTCACTGGCTGGGCACCGCTTTCCCTTCTCGTCAGTGGGAACGGCCGCGGCCGACACCTTCGGGGCAGGGCTCCCGTTGGGGAAGGAGCAGAGCGCCGAGAGCCGTTCCGTCTCAGCCTGTCACAGGGTGTGCTGGGACGGATCACGTTGCGCGAACACTCCCTGCCATGTTGGGGCGGGCCGCTCCTAGGCGGGTCTCGCGAGGTCCACGGGACCGGAGATGTGTCCGGTCCCTGTTTCCGCAATGGCTCTCGGGCCGACCATCCCGCTGCACCAGCGGAGCGTCGTCTCAGTCAACCGGGTCCCCCGTGTCCAGAGTGAGGCGTCGGCACACGACCTCGTGTGCCACCGCCGAGACGGACTCGCCGTTGGCGAAGGCATGCCCGTGCAGGCGCGCCAGGGCATCGCCGAGTGAGAGGCCCAGGTGCACCGAGAGCATGCCCTTGGCCTGGTACACCTCGTTCTGGTGTGTCGGAGGGAAGCCGTCCCCGATGGTGTGCCCCTCCCCTCCGCTGCTGTAGCTCAGCAGCAGGACGCTGATCGTGTCGGCCAACAGCAGCGCGTCGCCGAACTGGTCCGCGGTCAGGGCTTCGGCACGGTCCCGGTGCACCTCGAACACGCCGATGGGTGCGACGGCGGACCGCAGGGGGAAGGCGAACAGCGACCCCACACCCAGGTCCGCCGCGGTCGCTCCGAACAGCGGCCAGCGCACGTCCGGGGAGTCGAGGTCGGAGACCAGGACGGGGGTGCGGCTGGAGTAGGAATGGACGCTGGGCCCTTCGCACAGGATGGTCTGCAGGTCTTCCAGTCTCAGGCCTCTCTCGCTGGTCGAGAACACCGACGTGTCCGGTGCACCGCCGACTCCGACGGAGACGGCCGCGCCATCCACACTCAACGTCACCAGTGCGTCCCGGCACGCCACGGGGACGGAGACCAGAGCAGCGATCCTCTGAGCTTCACTCACCTACTGCTCCCAGCCTCGGGTCCTGCGAAAAGTCCCGCGTACTGCCATGCGCGACCACCGTCGCCGCATCCCCCCGTCACCCGCGTCGCGGGTGCGTGTGCCGTTCCGCTACCCGTCAGAACATGTCTCACGCGTGTCCGGGCACCGAATCGGGCCCACTGAGCTGTGCTGATACCGGCACCGGACGAGTACTCGACAGCCCTGCTCCCCAGTGCGCCCGAGATCCTCGAGCACTACGCGCCCGCGAAGCGGCAAGCCGGAGACCGGGCCGGACCCCGTTGACGGTCAGCCCTCAGCGAGGATGTTCGAGCGCAGCCGACTCAGGATCGCTGTGAGGATCCGGGAGACCTGCATCTGGGAACACCCCAGGAGGCGCGCGATCTCCAGCTGCGACAGCTCGTCCCAGAAGCGCAGGGCGACCACACGCTGTTGTCTTCTTGTCAGGCCGACGATCGCGGATCTCAGCGTCACCCTGTCAGCGACTGATTCGAGCTCGCGGTCCGTGCCTCCGATGGCATGGCCGAGCGGTTCACCGTCCTCTTCACGGTCCGCTCCGTTAGGGGTGTCGAGTGAGAGCGCCGAATAGGCCGAGGCCCCGTTGAGGAGTTCACCGGTGGCCTGTGCGTTCAAGCCGAAGTGGGAACCGATTTCGTCCTGCCGCGGTTCGCGGGCGTTGTGCTGGATGTACTCGGCGATGAAGCGGTTCAGCTCACTGCGGCGGTCCCGGCAGGAGCGGGGGGCGTGTACGGCCCAGTGGTGGTCCCGGAAGTGGCGTTTGATCTCGCCGGAGACGGTCGGGAGCAAGTAGGACAGGAACGGTTTGTTGTGGGAGGGGTCGAATCCTGCGATGGCTTTCATCAGGCCGAGAGAGGCCACTTGGTGCAGTTCCTCCGCATCGACACCGCGGTTGCGGTACCGGTCGGCTTCCCGTAGCGCCGCTGGACGGTAGAGCTCTACGACCTCGGCCCGAATCCGCGAGGCGGACTCGCCGTCGCGGGGTAGCTCCCCCAGCTCAGAGAGCAGGGCTTGCCCGCTCCACTTCTCGGAGGGCTTGCGCGGTGTCGGCACAGGGTTGCGCGCCATGGTCTGCGTATACGACATGCCGGTCCTTAACTGACCCCCGAGCGCTCGTTCGGCTCAGGAGGTCGCGTTCCGGGTCGAGAGGGGTCCAGAGGACCCGCTGTCTGATCGACCCGGTATTCGGAAGGCCGCGCTGTCGGACCACTATCGAGACTACCCCGTCGTCAACCTGCTCAAAAGCCACCGGCTGAGACCCGCGGCGCTCCTCGGAGGAGTTGGTCATCGGGGTGGCCAACGTGCCCTGGCTGTACTGACCACAGAGGTTGAGTACAGCTCGGGTGTGGTTTGAGAGCAAGAGAGGGCCTCCGACATAGGTGTGAATCGACGAAGATCAACACCTGACGTAGGTCAGGAGGCCCTCTTGGCTTGTGTCAGGTGGGGTGGGTGCACCTAACCTCCGTGGTCAGCACACCCCGGGCCTTCACCGTCCTCGCGCAGCCACCACTGTTGCCCGGACACTGTCGCGACAGCTCGGTGAGGTCGACGCCAACAGCTCGCGGACTCAGGCGTCGGCGGAGTGCAGGACGTATCCGGCGTGGTGGAGGACACCGTGGTGGTACTGGCCGAAGGCCCAGAACCCGGTGTCGTCGAGGTAGGTGATGCGATCGCTGTTGAGCCAGAAACGCCCGGTGTAGGCGTTGGGGCGCCCGTTGCGAGTCTCGGTGTACCGGCCATCCCACTGCAGATACTGCGTCATGTCGCGCCGGGTGTCCGTCCACGGGCCCAGCCGGGGATCGCCGGGGTCGAGCCCGTCCGGTCCTGAGGGCCTCGTCGGCTCACCGTCGATGGCAATGAGCTCTCCTTCGACGGCGACGGCGAGGAGATCTCTGGGCTGGACTACCAGCATCCTTGTGATCTGGGTGCTGCGGACCTTGCCGTGTACCACTGCGAAGGTCGCGGGCCTTCCGGGTGTCAGATCGAAGGCACTCGGTGCCGGGGGCTCCGGATCCTCGAAGACGGAGTGCACCAGCAACGGCACGACCGAAGCACCGGTGGCATCGATCAGCCGAGCCGAGTCCGGCGAGACCTCGTGGGACGCGACCCGTGTACCTGCCACGTGCAGATCAGCCTGAACGGTCTGCTCGGGGCTGGTGTGGACCCGGGCGCCGGCGATGATCAGCGCAGAAGTCAATGTTCTCGATGCCTCCTCAGCTCAGCACCGTCCGATGTCGCGGCCGGGGTCTCCGTGCGCTGCGCGGTCGGGCCGCCTTCCGTCGGGCGGTGGTCGGTGTGGGCCCATCCGCTGAGGAAGGTCAGAGCCTGTGCGGATCGGGAGTGTGGTTCGGCCGTGTAGGTGATCAGAGTCTGGTCTGCGGTGCCTCGCACGTCGAAGACTTGGAAGTCCAGGCAGAGTTCGCCTGCTATGGGGTGGAGGAACTCTTTCCGACCGGAGCGCTGGGCGCGAACGCGGTGGGTGGACCACCAGTGCCGGAAGTCGGTGTCCTTGATAGATAGTTCTCCGACCAGGCGGGCCAGTGCAGGGTCGTCCGGGTAGCGGCCGGCATCCATCCTGAGGTAGGCGACGCATTCCTGGGCCACTTTCTCCCAATCGGTGTAGAGCCCGCGGACTCCCGGGTCCAAGAACGCCAGTCGGATGTGGTTGCGATGCTGCGGAGCGAGGACACCGAAGTCCGTAAAGAGCGCTGTCCCGAGAGTGTTCCAGCCGATGATGTCCATCCTCCGGCCCAGCACGAGGGCGGGCACTCCGGTCATGCTGTCCAACAGCACTCGGGTGGCGGTGGAGACGCGCTGTGCGCCGCTTGCCGACTTATTCGTGCGTGAAGTCGGCCCGGCGGCGTCGGCCGCGCACCGCAGTAGGTACTCTTCCTCGTCGGCACGCAGGTCGAGTGCGCGTGCGAGGGCTTGGAGGATCTCTGGTGATGCGGATTTCGCTCTGCCCTGTTCAAGGCGCACGATGTAGTCGACGCTGACACCTGCCAGCATGGCCAGTTCCTCACGCCGCAGCCCTGGTACGCGGCGGTGGCCGGAACTCGGCATGCCTGCTGCCTCGGGGCTCACCTGAGCTCGGCACGATCGCAGATAGTCACCCAGCTCGGTCATAGAGCCCTCTTCCCGTGGAGCCCTCTTTCAACGCACACACCCTCTCCCCGCCTTCCGTCCGGAGGTGACGGCTGTGGGCCGTCACCTCCGGACGCGCATCGCGTACACGTGTCCTCTCAGACCAGCGCGTCGTCGTGGTCTGTGGAGACTGCCAGGTCCCGCCAGGTCTCAGACTCCGTGCGCAGCTGGGTGATCTTAGTCCCCAGCTCCTGGAGGCAGTCGCTGCCCAGCTGAGCGCGCAGCGGCGGAGCATCGGCATCGGCAAGGGCCAGGAATGCTGCGGCGCCCTTGACGGGATCCCCGGGCTGGGCATGATTCAGACCGGGAACTGCTCCGCGAACCGCGCCAGCGGTGTTCGCGTAGTCATCGATCAGGGCATCCTCGGTGTGCAGGCTGCGGTCATCGAGGAAGTCAGTGCGGAAATAGCCCGGCTCGACCACGGTCACCGCGATGCCCAGCCCTGCGAGTTCGGCGTGCATCGCCTCAGAGATCCCTTCAACGGCGAACTTGGTGGAGCAGTAGATCCCGAACCCTGCTGAACTGCTGAAACCGCCGAGCGAGCTGACGTTGAGGATCCTGCCCGAGCGCTGGGCACGCATGACCGGCAGTACTGCGCGGCTGACGTTGAGCAGGCCGAAGACGTTGATGTCGTAGATCGCGCGGACCGCGGGGTCAGAGGACTCTTCTACCGCGCCAAGCAGGCCGCGACCAGCGTTGTTGACCAGGACATCGATCGCGCCGAAGGTCTCGACCGCGGCGGACACCGCTGTGCGTGCCTGCTGCTCGTCGGTGACGTCGAGTGCGACCTCGAGCAGGTGGCCGCCGGAGCCGGGCAGTGCATCCGTGATGGCCTGGGGGTTGCGCGCAGTGGCCACGACGTTGTCGCCGCGATCCAGTGCCTGACGGGCGATCTCCAGGCCGAAGCCGCGCGAAGCGCCGGTAATGAACCATGTCGTCATGAAGTACTCCTTGAACCGAAAAGACTCAGGCGTCCTGATGTGCAATGTCTTGCGGCGGTGTCTTTCATGCTGGTCGCTTCCAGGAGGCTCTTCCAGGGATAGATGTACATAGGAACAGCCGTGCCCCTGTGGCCCTCCGCCGGACTTACCGATGGCGGCGGGCCATGGAGCTGGAAGAGCCGGGTCCCCGGGTCAGGCTCCGCGCAGGACCTCGATCGCCGGGTACGCGGTCATGCCATCAGGGCCGGATTCACGGAGGTTGCCGGACTGCTTGCATCCGCCCCATGGCGCTGACCAGTCGAACGCGACATCGTTGAGACCGCACAGGATCACGGATTAGGAGCAGGAGCCAGGCTCAACCCAGGAAGCCGTGGTTCCCCGCTCCGAAGCTGGTGCGCAATAAAACCTGTCCACCCATTCGAATAGTCCTACGAGCGGCCCCGATCGCTACCGGAACTCATACGGAGTGGGGGTCTTGGGCGTGCTGTGACCTTCTCGGCCAGGAGCAGCATGGCGTGTGCGGAGGGCGAGTCGGGTTCGGTGTCATAGACCATGAGTGTCTGGTCTGCGTCGTCACCGGGTGTCAGCGCCTGATAGGTGATCGTGAGGTCACCGACGAGCGGGTGATGATAGCGCTTGGCCCCCGTGCTGCGCTGGTGCACGTGATTGCGTGCCCACAGGCGCCGGAACTCGCCGCTCTGGATCGACAGCTCGCCCACGAGCTGCCCTAGATCGGGGTCCTTCGGGTACCGGCCCGCGTCCATGCGAAGCATGGCGGCCGTGTCAGCCGCGACCTGCTCCCAGTCCGCGTAGAGCTCACGGGCGTGCGGGTCGAGGAACACGAACCGGGCCTGGTTCCGCTCGGCCCGAGGCATGCTCTCGAAATCAGCGATCAGAAGCGCGGCGAGCCGGTTCTGTCCCAGAACGTCCAGCCTGCGCCCGAGCACGAAGGCCGGTCGGAGCGCAGACTCGAGCGTCCTGATCAGGTCCTGCGTCGCCGGGTGCAACCGCTGCGGCCTGGCTGCCCGTCGGCGGCGTGCCGGTGCGGGTCTGGCAATCGTGTGCAAGTGAGCGCGCTCGGCCTCGTCGAGTCGGAGCGCGTCAGCCATGGCATCGAGCACTTCCGGGGATGCGCTCTTACTACGGCCCTGCTCCAGGCGCGTGTAGTAGTCCACACTCACACCAGCCAGCATCGCGAGTTCCTCGCGCCGCAACCCTGCCACGCGTCGCCGCCCGGCATCGACGATGCCGACCTGCCCCGGTGTGAGCCGACCGCGCGCCGCACGGAGGAAGCCGGCCAGGCCAGGCTCGAATTGATCGGACATGACTCCATTATCCAAGCCGACACCGCGTGGTTCGAGGGCGGAAGGGTGCCCAATCCGTCCTAGGAAACTCCGGGCCTTCACCGTCCTCGCGCAGCCACCAATGATCGGGATGCCGCGGATTCTGCGGCAAAGCCCTGACACCCCTTCCGGAAGGAAGCCACTGACATGTCTGTTTGGATGATCACCGGTGCTGCCCGAGGTCTCGGCCTCGAGACCGCCCGCGCCGCCTTGGACGGAGGCGAGCAGGTCGCCCTGGCCGCGCGCCGCCCCGAGAACCTGCCCGAGGATGTCCGCGACCACCCGAACGTGCTTCCGGTTCGGCTCGATGTGACTGATACGGCGCAGATCGTCACGGCCGTGAACGACGTCGTCGACCGGTTCGGCACCATCGACGTACTGGTCAACAACGCCGGCCGCGCCCTGCTCGGCGCGCTCGAGGAGATCACGGACGTCGAGGCACGGTCCCTGTTCGACGTGAACGTATTCGGCCTGATCAACACCACCCGCGCGGTCCTGCCGCTCATGCGGAAAGCCGGTCGGGGCAAGCTCGTCCACATCGGATCCCGCTCCGGTTTCGAAGGCGAGCCGGGCGTGAGCATGTACTCCGCTTCCAAGTTCGCCGTCGCCGGAATCAGCGAGGCCCTGGCCGCCGAGCTCGAGCCCTTCGGCATCCAGAGCATGGTCGTCGAGCCGGGAGTGTTCCGCACCGACCTCCTCGACGCCTCCTCCGTACAACGGCCCGCGGGGCGCATCGCCGCCTACGACGGCACCCCGGCCCACGTCACCCTCGATTGGGCGGACGAGGCCAACCACACCCAGCTCGGCGACCCTGTCAAAGGTGCCGCGTTCATCTACCGGATCACTTCGGGTGAGCAGCTTCCGCTGCACCTGTCCGTCGGCCAGGACGCGCTGGACCGTCGCGCCGTCGTGACCGAACGCATCGAGCGCGAGACCGCGCCGCTGCGTGAGGCATCGGCGGCCACCGCGCACACCGACAGCGAGTCAACTACCCGTGGCTGAATCCGCGGGCTTGCGGGTAGGTGCCCACCTGGCTGGTGGGAGACCTCCCGCGTCCAGCACCCTCTAGTCATCTGGAGGGTGCTGGGGCGGTTGACGGGCGGGACTGCCGTACCCGGCCACGGATGCCCTGGAGATCCTCCAGGGCATCCGTGGCCGGTGCGTTGGGGACCCGGACGCCAGCACGGTGATGGCCGGGCTGATCGACAACACCGATGTCATACAACCCACCGATATCGCAGAAGTGATCGCCTTCGCCGCTTCCGTTCCTCGACACGTCAACCTCAGCGAAATCACCGTCCTGCCAACCGCGCAGGCGGTCAGAGCCATATGCCGACCTCACGCGGAGGCATGGCCGTCTAGCACGGGCGCGCTGTTGAGCACCCCCATCAGCAGGTCCTAGTCCTCGATCACCATCAGCCTCTGCCATCGGCACCGCATGGTCTCGTTGCCGACCGCAGGAACCCCTGCTACCGTCACCTAACCATTAAAAATACTTTAAGGGGTTAGAAGTGGCTGCTGTACACCACCGCACCGTGCCCGTCGACGGGCTGAAGGTCTTCTACCGTGAAGCGGGACCGCAGGAGGCCCCGGTGATCCTGCTGCTGCACGGCTATCCCACGAGCTCGCACATGTTTCGGCACTTGATCCCGGCCCTTGCCGATCGGTACCGCGTCATCGCTCCTGACCACATCGGGTTCGGCCGCTCGTCGGCCCCCTCCGTCGATGACTTCGACTACACATTCGATGCTCTGGCCGCTGTCACATCGGCGTTCCTCGAAGCGATCGGGGTCAGCAAGTACACGGTGTACGTCCAGGACTACGGAGCCCCGATCGCCTGGCGGCTGGCCCTGGCGAACCCCGTATCGGTCGAGGGGGTGATCTCCCAGAACGGAAACGCCTACGACGAAGGCTTCGTCCCAGAGTTCTGGGAACCGATCTGGGCCTACGGCTCCGACCCGACAGAAGCGAACGAGAGAGCGTTGCGCCCCGCGCTCGGTCGGGAAGCGATCGAATGGCAGTACACCCACGGCGTGCCCGATGTGACCACAGTCGCCCCTGAGGCCTGGGAGCATGACATCGCCCTGATGGCTCGGCCCGGTGTCGACCGGGCGCAGCTTGCCCTGTTCGCCGACTACGCCAGCAACCGAGCCCTGTACCCACAGGTCCACCGGTGGCTGCTTGACTCCGGTGTCCCCGTGCTGGCCGTGTGGGGGAAGAACGACGAGATCTTCGACATCGCCGGTGCCACGGCGTTCCGCCGTGACGCACCGGACGCGCGTATCGAACTCCTCGACGGTGGTCACTTCCTTCTGGAGTCCCACCTGGACGAGGTCGTGCGGATCATCAGGGACTGGCGCGCTGCCATCTGAACCAGCTGGTGACAGGGATCGAAAACGACAAGAGAAGGAGCCGACGTGTCCGTCGGCCCAAGCTGCTCCAGCCTCGGTGCCTGTGCTTCCGTTAACGGCCGGGCCTTTACCTGGATCCTCGATTCCTCCCGACTCGTGTCAGGTTCAGCGTGTCCAGAACCGGGGGCGAGCCCCACTTCGTTGGGAGCGACAGGTCAGCACTGCTGTGCCCGTCCAGGTCGGAGGTGGTGTCGGCGTCGAGGTGTCGTTCACCGGTGGCGACGTGGACCACGACGCGGCTCATCCACAATCGCCCGGAACGCCATTCGGAGAATCCCGGAGGGCGGCACCGCCACCGTGCGCTGATGCACGGTGGGGTGCATGACGCCGACAGCGCCCGGGGCGTCAGGTGGCTACCCGGGCGTTCCTGGCCCCTTGGTCTCCCCGCGCCTCCACTCCAGGAGTCGGCGGTACGCCTCCATGCCGTCGGGCACCCAGCTCCACTCGGCGAGCCGCTGATCCAGTTCCTCCTGGGTGAGGAAAGCGTGCCACGCCACCTCGGAGGCCTGCGGGTCGACCGGCACCCCGCAGTGAACCTCATAGACCGACGACCACCAGGTGTGCTCCGGGGTCTCGTAGAGGAACTTGAACAACGGTGTGGGAGCGGCCAGGCCCGATACGCCGAGCTCCTCCTCCGCCTCGCGCAGCGCCGCCTCGTCGTACGATTCGCCCGCGCCCACCACCCCGCCGACGAACATGTCGTACAGCGAGGGGAAGGCCAGCTTCCGGGCAGTGCGGCGATGCACGAAGAGCTCCCCCGCCGTGTTGCGTGCCAGCACGAACGTGCAGCGGTGACGCAGCCTGCGGGCGTAGGCCTCGCTGCGCGGAGCCTGGCCCACCACGCGGTCGTGCTCATCCACGATGTCCAGGAGTTCGTCCGCGGAGAGCGGTGCTTGTTCTGCCATGCAGCCATCCAACCAAGAGTCCGCTGCAGGCCTCGAACCCTCTCTGGCCCCGGAAGGGTCGACCGAACAGCTACCGGTGTTTCCAGGGCGGGGCTGGCGCGGTTGGGTTACTGATCCCGCCTACCGCAAGCGCGCGGGCGTTGTGTTTCTCCGCCCCATGTGTCCTTGATGTAGGCAAATAACCTCTTTTGCACGTGCTCCCCCTGGGCTTGAGGTGCGTCTTACATGCACACGGGTCGCCCCCGCCATCCCCTGCCCCCGGCGTCGGCCCTCCAACTTCACTCACACCTGGAGCAACCTGTGTCTTTCTCTATCCGCGCCGCTGCACTTGCCGGGGGTGCCGCTCTCGCCCTGTCGCTGGCCGCTCCCGCCAGCGCCGACACTCCTGCCCCCGGCGACGACTGCGAGCGCACCCAGCTGCGCGACACCGTCGAGCTCGCCGACGGCAGCGTCCTCGAGTGCGGTTTCGAGCGGGGCGAAACCGTCCCCGCCTGGCTGGTCATCGTCGAGCCCACCGAGGAGCCGACGGAAGAACCGAGCAAGGAGCCCACCGAGGAGCCCTCGGAGGAGCCGACCAAGGAGCCCACCGAGGAGCCCTCGGAGGAGCCGACCGAGGAGCCGACGGACGAGCCCAGCGGCGACCCCACCGAGGAGCCCAGCGGCGACCCGACCCCCGATGAGTGGGCCGACTTCGTCGACCTCTTGGAACCCGCCCCGGACGGCATCCACCCGGGCCAGTTCTGCAAGAACGACCACGCGCTGCTGATCTGGGGCTACGGAGACAACGCCATCCAGTGCCAGTACAACGAGGCCTCCGAGCGCCACCACTGGGTCGAGGTCACGTCCTTCGACGACCTGATCATCGAGGACGAGGACCCCACCGACCCGAAGGACCCCAAGGACCCGAGTGAGAAGCCGGACGACGGCACGACCCCCGGCGAGGGCGACGACAAGGAAGCCCCGGCCGAGGCCGGCGCTGGCCAAACCCTGCCCGTGACCGGTGGCGCGCTCGCCGGTCTGGTCGCTGCCGCACTGGCCACCGCCGCTGCCGGCGGCGGCGCCCTGTACCTGTCCCGCAAGCACAAGACGGCCGACGCCGCGGGGGACGACGAGTAGATCCGCGCGCAAAGAAGAGGCGCCCCGCTCAACGTGAAGCGGGTTCTCACGGTGGTCGCAACACCCTGATTTCCAGGAGGTTGCGACCACCCTGTTGTTCGCAGGGGACCGTGACGACCTGCCGCAGGCAGCGGTACTGGTTTTTCACGGGGCTGGACGAGTACGCGCACCGGTGGGGGTTGAGGCGGGGTGCTGGTGGTGTGGGGCTCGGGAGGGCTGGGGTTTGTTGTTGGGTGCGGTGGTTCCCTGCTGGGGTGCAGGCTCCGCACAAGTGCGGCCGGTTGCCCCGTTTCCTGCCGCTTGATGGTGGCCGTCTCCGCTGCGCGCGTCAAGGTCGTCGCCATCGAGCGCTTCGCGCGTCATTGGCGCTCCACCTTGACCCGCTTCGCTGCGACGGCGGGTCGGCGGCTATCAGGAAACGGGGGGCGTGTGGTCGGGGAGGCGGCGGAACCGGCCTTCGGCCGGGAACTGCTCCGAGCCTGCGGCCCGGTCCGGCCGTGGCCGGCCGGGTTCCTTCCCGTGGGTCTGGTTGTGTCGGCAGGCGCGTCGCAATCCAGTGGCTGGCCGGCGACGAAGAGCCCGATCAGGCGGGGCGGGTAGCTGGGCGCGTCCCACCGGTCTGGCGGCTCGGTGGTGGGTCGGTCGGGGCGGGGTGGTTGAGGGGCCCGGCCGGGTGCGGTGTGGGCAGTGAGCCCCCCTGTTGGAGGCATTGTGGGCGCCGAGATTGCCTCCAGGGAGGGGGTTCACTGGCCCCCGGGTGCTTCTGGGCGGGGGTCGGTGTCCCGGGTGCCTCTGGGCGGGGGGGTCGGTGTCCCGGGTGCCTCCACCGGGGGTAGCGGCCGCCCCCCGGGGCGGCCCCGGTGTCCGGAACCGGCCTGGTAGGGGTGTCCGTTGCGTCCGAAACCGGTTGATCCCCGATGATCTTGCCCCTGGCTCAACCCTCGACG